>JALYTR010000275.1 GCA_030854165.1 Pseudomonadota bacterium
GTTGATCGGCTGCGCGCGGACGGCGACGCTATAATCTCACTGGTGACGTTGTTTGAAGGCGTCGCGGTTGGTCACGTTCTATTTTCGAAGATGATCGCGCCTTTCCGCGCGCTCGCCCTCGCGCCCGTGGCCGTAATACCTCCATTTCAAAGACGTGGTTTCGGCCATCGGCTCGTCGAGCGCGGTCTCGAGTTTGCCTCCAACGCAGGTTGGCAGGGCGTTTTCGTTCTGGGCGATCCGGGGTTTTATCGAAGGTTTGGCTTTCGGCGAAGAACCGCGCTTCGGTTCATCTCGCCATATTTGGGGCCTGCCTTCAGGGGCTTTCGTTGAGCGGCGCGGATCTGCCCACCTCCGAAGGCGAACTCCGGCATCCCTCGGCTTTCGATTTGGTCGACTAAACTGGTCCGGCCCCGCGCAAGCCGCCCGTCGGAGCGGTCGTTTACGGGGCCGGGCTCACACCTGCAGCCGGTCGTCGGGGCGCGCCACCAGGGCGTAAAGAGCGGGTGTCAGGAAAACGCTGATCACCAGCCGGGTGAGCAGGCCGGCGACGATGACCAGGGCGAACGGCCTTTGCGAATCCGTGCCCACCCCGGTCGCCAGGGCCGCCGGCAGAAGGCCCAGCGACGCCACCAGCGCGGTCATCATTATCGGCCGCAGCCGCAGGATCGCCCCTTGGCGAATGGCGTCCGCCAGCGGCATGCCGCTCGCGCGCAGTTCGTTGACATAGGAGATATAAACCACCGCGGTCAGCACGGAGACGCCGAACAGGGCGAGAAAGCCGATTCCCGACGACACCGAGAACGGCGTGCCGGTGATCCATAACGCCAGAACCCCACCGATCGGGGCCGACAGCAGGACGCCGGCCAGGGCGATCAGCGGGAACTTGAAATTGCCGTAGAGCGCGAACAGCAGGAAGAAGATCAGGACCAGGGTCAGCGGGAGTATCACCGTCAGTTGCCGGTTCGAGGCCGTGTAGTCGGTGTATTCGCCACCCCAATTCAGCCGGTAGCCCTGAGGAAGACCGACCTTGCCGTCGACCTCGCGGATGGCGTCGCCCACGGCGGCGGCGAGGTCGCGCCCCACCACCGAGAACTGCACGCCGATGTAGCGGGAGTCGGCTTCGCGATAGATGAACGAGGCGCCGTTGGTCACCTTGATGTCGGCTAGCTCCTTCAGCGGGACCTTTTGGCCGCCCGGCGTGGCCAACGGGATGTCGCCGATCGCCTCCGCCGTGTCGCGGTACTGCGGCTCGAGGCGGACGACGAGGTCGAACTGCTTCTCGCCCTGCACCACCTGCGAGGCGACGTCGCCACCGACGGCGGTCTGGATCAGGGCGTTGACGTCGGCGACGTTGACTCCATAGCGGGCGATCCTGTCGCGGTCGATCGCGACGGTGAGGCTTGGCTGGCCAAGCTCCTTGACCAGGGTCACGCCTTCGATGCCGCGGACTCCCTGCAGCACCCGCTTGATCTCCTTGGCCTTTGCCTGGAGAATCCGCAGGTCGGAGCCGAACACCTTCACGGCGAGGGCGCTTTTCAGGCCCGTCTCGGCCTCGTCCACCGCGTCCTCGGCGGGCTGGGTGTAGTTGAAGATGATGCCGGGGAAGGCCTCCAGTCTGGCGTCGATGGCCTCGATCAACGCCGCCTTGGTCCGGTAGGGGCCGGTCCACTGCGAATAGGGCTTGAGGCCCACGTAGAACTCGACGTTGAAGAAACCGGTGGAGTCGGTGCCGTCGTCGGGCCGGCCGAGTTCGGAGGTCACCGTGGTGACCTGCGGGAACGAAGCGAGGATCGCCCGAACCTTGGGCGCGACCTTGGCCGATTCGTCGAAGGAGATGGTGTAGGGCATGGTGGCCCTGACCCACAACGCGCCTTCGTCCAGGTGCGGCATGAATTCCGCGCCGATGCGCGGGACCAGGAGCAGCGAGGCCGCCACCAGGATGGCCGACGCCAGGGTGGTCTTGCGGGGCCGGGCCAGGCAGTAGTCGAGGCCCTTGACGTAGGCCCGCTGGATGGCCTCGAACGCGGCGTTGCGCCGCTGGACCACGCCGTTGCGCATGAACCAGGCGCACAGCACCGGCAGCAGGGTCAGGGTGACGATCAGGGAGCCGATCAGCGCGAACACCATAGTGTCCGCCATCGGCTTGAACAGGGCGCCGGAGGGGCCCGACAGAACGTAGATCGGCAGGAAGCTCGCGACGATCACGGCGACCGCATAGACCAGCGGCCGATCCACCTCCGCCGCCGCCTCCCGGATGATCTGGACGACCGGCAGCGGCCGCTCCTTGTGCAGGGCGATCTGGCGGAAGATGTTTTCGACCATGAAAACGGCGCCGTCGGCCAGGATGCCGAAGTCGATCGCGCCGATGGACAGGAGATTCGCCGACGCGCCCTGCAGGTCCAGACAGGCGAAGGCGAACAGCAGCGCCAGCGGAATGACCACGGCGACGATCAGCCCCGCGCGAAGGTCGTACAGAAAGAAGATAAGAACCACGACGACCAGCAGAACGCCGCGCAGCAGGTTTGCCTTCACCACCTGGGTGGTCAGGGCGATCAGGTCGCTGCGGTCGTAGAACGGGTGGATCTGGACGTCCTTGGGCAGGATCTGGTCGTTGAGCTCCGTTGTCTTGGCTTCGACGCCCTTCAGGACGTTCTGGGTCTTCTCGCCGGTGCGCATGAGGATCACGCCTTCGACGGCGTCATCGCGCTTCTCGTAGCCGAACAGACCGAGCCGTGGGGCGATGCCGATCCGCACCCGGCCGACGTCCTTCACAGGGACCGGCGTGCCGTTGTGGACGGTGAGTACGATGTCGCCGATGTCGTCCAGCGTCTGGATGCGGCCCTCGCCGCGCACGTAATAGAACTGGCCGCCCTGGGAATAGAAACCGCCGCCGGCGTTCGCGTTGTTGGCGGTGAGCGCGGTCTCGACCTGGGTCGCCGACAAGCCGATTGCGGCGATCTTCGTGGGGTCGAGCAGCACCTGGTACTGCATCTCGCCGCCGCCGAAGCCGGAGTCGTCGGCGACGCCCGGGACCGAGCGGTAAGCCGGCTCGACCACCCACCTCTCAAGGGTCTTGAGTTCCATCGGCGAGCG
Organism: Pseudomonadota bacterium; assembly: GCA_030854165.1. Taxonomy (GTDB): domain Bacteria; phylum Pseudomonadota; class Alphaproteobacteria; order Caulobacterales; family Caulobacteraceae; genus Acaudatibacter. The sequence goes on from JALYTR010000275.1 coordinate 3,094, forward strand.
GTCGGGGCTCTGGAGCACGTAGCGGTAGATCAGGCCCGAGGGCGAGGACTGCGGCGAAACCGAAGGGCTCACGCCGCTGGGCAGGTTGAGGCCGCCGATCCGGTTGAACACCTGTTGACGGGCGTAGTCGTTGTTGGCCGTGTCCCGGAAGGTAATAGTGACGTCCGACAAGCCGTAGAGCGAGATCGACCGCACGGTGACCGCCTTGGGGATGCCGTTCATCCCGTTCTCGACCGGGACAGTGATCAGCCGCTCCACCTCCTCGGCCGCATGGCCGGGCCACTGAGTGATGATTTCCACCCTGGGCGGCGACAGGTCGGGATAGGCGTCCACCGGCAGGCGGACGAGCGCCCGCACGCCGGCGCCGATCAGGATCAGGGTCAAGAGACCGATGATCAGGCGCTGCCGCAGCGAGATGGCGACGATCCGGTTGATCATCGGCGCGGCCGACCGCGTTTCCGGCGGCGGCTCGCTCATTGGTCCTGCATGAACTGGACGAAGATGGCGCCGTCGTCGACGACGCGGTCGCCGGCCCTGAGGCCGTCAGTGACCTGGTAGCCGCCGCCGACCCGGGCCCCCTGGGCGATCCGTCGCCGGGCGAAGCCGCCGTCGGGCTGGGCGACGTAGACGAACGGCAGGTTCTCGTCGTCGCGAAGGATGTCGGAGGCCGGGACGAGGATGCCCACGCTCGGCCGGCGCGCCTCGATGGCCACCTGGACGTACATCTGCTTCTTCAGCAGGCCGCCGGGATTGTCGACGGCGACGCGCGCCGCCACAGCGCCGGTCGCCGGATCGACCTGCGCCGCCA
>JALYTR010000276.1 GCA_030854165.1 Pseudomonadota bacterium
CCCCATGACCGCGTTGCTCGCCGCATAGGCGGCGAAGGCGCGCGCCGGGGCCTGGGTCGCGTCCAGGGCATCGCCGAGCGCCGCCAAGGCCTCGGCGCGATGGCCCTCGCTGATCTCCCGTCGGCCCACGAGACGCTCGAGACGCTGGACGGCGAGGGCCGGCCTGTCCTCGGCTATGTCCGCCTTGGCCAGGACGATCTCGGCGCCCGGCAGGCCGGGCGACAGGGCGAGCGCGCGCGCGGCGGAGTCCCGCGCTGCCGCGAAACGGTTTTGGCGGGCGGCGATGATCGCCAGGGTGGAAAGGGCCTCGGGCGAGCGGGGGCAGAGCGCCCGGGCCCGTTCGGCATGATCGGCCGCCGCCGCGAAGTTGTTCAGGACAAGATGGGCGCCCGCGGCCTCGAGCTGAACGATGTAGGACTCGGGCGCGAGGTCGAGGGCCATTTTCGCGGCCTTGAGGGCGTCCTCCAGCCGCCCCAGCTTTCGCAGCCGGTCGCCAAATTCCATCCAGACGTCCGCCCGCGTCGGCGCGACGACGGTAGCCCGGTGCGAAAGCGCCGCCGCGTCTCGCAGGCGGCCGTCCTCCTCCAGTCCGGAAGCCACCAGGCGCAGCACCAGGGGATTTTCGAGCCCGCCGCCCAGGGCCTTGATGGCCAGGTCGATGGCGAGGTTGCGGTCGGTCCGCGCCGCCGCTTCGATCTCGGCGAGGACGGGCGCTGAGGTGTCGAGGGTGTCGGTCATCGGCCTCTCTTGTAGCCGATCGAACATCAAATTCCTCTCCTCGGGATACACTTCTCCCTCTTGGGAGAGGTGTGAAAAGAAAGGGCGGCGAACCGTTTTGGTCCGCCGCCCCTGGAAAACAGCCTCCTGGAAGCGCCTTCAGAAGTCGGCGGTCAGGCCGACGAACAGGAACCGGCCGAGCGGATCGTAGACCTGCGGGTAGGTGTTGCCGCTGGCGCTCGACACGGAGGGCAACTGGCTCGCGCTGATGATCGGCGGGTCGCGGTCGAAGACGTTGTTGACCCCGGCCCGCAGGGTGTAGCGGTCGCGGAACCGATATTGCGCCGCCAGATCGAAGTAGTTGTAGGCCTCGATATGGCAGAACACGCAGGGACCTTGGTTTTCGTTGTTATTCGAGGGTCCGATGTAGCGCCAGTTCACCGAGACCTCGAAGCCATTTAGCGGCGGGGTGTAGGTCAGGCGAACCTTGGATCGGAAAGAAGGCAGCGGGCCCGATTGCGGCGTCGCCCCGCCCTGGCAGATGATGCCATAGGCGCCGACGCATTGCAGGACCGGCGCGCTGGGAATACCGGAGAAGACCTGGTAGTCGTGGGTATAGGTGCCCAGGAAATCGAACGCGACACCGCCCCAGTCGCCCATGCCCATATCCTTGAAACTGGTCTTGTAGCCGGCCGCGAAGTCGATGCCGGAGGTCTTCAGGAAGCCGGCGTTCTGGATGATGTCGACGATGTAGCCGGAGGTGGGCGCGCCGATGATCGTGGTGCCGAGGAACAGGGAGCCGGTCCCGGCGGCGCGGTGGACGAGGTTACAAAAGAAGGGATCGCCGGTCGTGGCGCAGGTATCGAGAATGTTGTCCGCGCCGAAGCCTTGGATCACGTCAGTGATCTTGATGTTGAAATAGTCGGCCGAGAAGCTGAAGCCGGGCAGCAGGTGGTGCGGGGTCAGCACCACGCCGACCGAATAGGTGTTGGACGATTCCGGCTTCAGGGCCGGATTTCCTCCGAATTCGCCGAAATACTGCGGCGCTGGGTTGGGCGTGATGTGGCCGTACTGAGCGGCCGACACGCCGGTGTTGGCGCACTGGGCTGGCGAGAACACCAGAGTCTTAGATCCGATCTGGCCGGCGCAGCCGTCCGTCGCTCCGTCGTTACCAATGTGCTGGGGCGTGAAGAGTTCGAACACGTCAGGGGCCCGCACGGCGCGGTTGAAGCCGCCGCGGACGCGGATGTCGTCGGTGATCGCCCAGTCGCCGGTGATCTTATAGGTGCTGTTGTCGCCCGCCAGGCTGTAGTGGGCGAAGCGGTACCCGACATCGAGGTTGAGGGACTTGGCGAAGGGCGCGTCCTCGATGAGCGGGACGCGCGCCTCGGCGAACAGCTCCTTCACATCGAAGGCGCCGACGGTGGACAGGGTCGGGCCCCCCTGTCCGGCCAGGTCTCCGGTGGTGAATTCCTGGTCGGTCTTCAACTCCGAGGTCTCGCGGCGGTATTCGGCCCCGAAGGCGACCCCGATGCCCTCGTGGGCGTAGGGGCTTTTCAGGCCATAGTCGCCGAGATTGCCGGTGATCGCCCCGCTGACCACCTGCTCGGTGGTCTGGCCTTCCTGAAAGCCGGGGGTGTTGATGTAGTTGACGGCCGCCGGGGTGACGCCGCCGGGAGTGAAGATGTTCCACGGGACGCAGCTGGGATCGGTGCCATCTAGGACCGATTGGCAGACTGGTTGGCCGAGAGTGGCCGAGCGCGTGTCGGGAACCACATCCAGGGCGCGAGCGAGTTTGGTCTTCGAAACGTCGTTGAGAAAATTGTCGGCAAAAATTGAGGCGCCGTACTGGCCATAGACGTCATAGTGCCAGTTGTCGTTCAGGTCGCCCTTGAGGCCGATCAAGGCGCGATAGTCGGTGTGGCGCAGGTCGTTCAGACGCGGGCCGCCCTCGACGTTGCGCCGCAGGAGGATGACGTTGCTGTTGGCCTGCGTCGGGCCAAGGCCGTAGGTGCCGCAGATGGTCGCCACTTCCTGGACCGACAGCAGGGGATCGTTGCAGGGGATAGTGTAGGTGAAGCCGAACGCGCCGCTGGGGGCGACCTGGGAGACCGTGTGGTCGTCCATGAACATGAACTCGGAATAGGCCTGGAACTGCTTGCTGATGTCATATTGGGCGAAGAAGCCGCCGCTGTAGCGCTCGTCGGGCCGCTGGTAGTAGTTGAGCGGCGCGAAGTTGTAGAGATCAGTGGCGGGGTTAAAGGGTCGGAAATTGCCGGGATTGGCCTTGTCCAAGGTGACGGCGGGCGCCGAGCTCGCGCCGGGGGGCACGCTGAAGCCCGGGCCATAGATGAGGAAGGTGCCCCCCGCGCTGGTTTCCGAGCCGCGGCAGGCGAGGGCGGCGCCGACTATGGTCTCGCTGCACGCGCTGTAGTCGCGCGAGGCCTGCAACACCGGATCGATGTGCCGGTAGCTGACATAGCCTTCGACATTGCCCTTGCCGTCGGGGCTGTTGGCGCCGACGATCGCGGTCACGTCCACCGTGAGGCCGTCGGTCACGCTGCCGGTGGGGACGGGGAAGCCGGCCGCCTGGTTGGCTTGCTGGGCGGCGGTGTTGCCGTTGTTGTTCTGGTAGATGCCGGAGTTGACGTCCAGGCGAACGCCCTCGAAGTCGCGCTTCATGATGAAGTTCACCACCCCGGCCACAGCGTCGGAGCCATAGACCGACGAGGCGCCGGCCAGATCGACTTCGATGCGGTCGATCAGGGCGGCGGGAATGAAGTTGATGTCGGCGAACGGGGAGGCCGGATCGCCGGGCACCAGGCGGCGGCCGTCGATCAGCACCAGGGTGCGCTGGCCGCCGAGGTTGCGCAGGGAGATGTCGGCGGTGCCGCTGGACCCGTTGGAAAGGTTGCCGCCCTGGTCGGCGACGGCCTGCGGCAGGCTGTTGATCAGGTCTTCCACCCGGGTCGTGCCGCTGAGCTTCAGTTCGGCGTTGGAGACCGAGGTCACCGGCGCGATGCTGGTGAGATTGGGCTGCGGAATGCGCGAGCCGGTGACCACGAACTCAGTGACGGCGGTGGCGCCGTTGTCGGCCACGGCGGTCGTCGCCGCGCCGCCCGGCGAGGCGGCGGTGGCGGCCGGCGAACCGGCGGTGACGGGAGGAGCGCTCTGGGCGAGCG
>JALYTR010000277.1 GCA_030854165.1 Pseudomonadota bacterium
CCCCCCACGGCAAGCGGCGGGGGCATGGATCACCGGGACAAGCCCGGTGAGGACGGTAGGAGTGGGGTGGTTCATCTCAACCGACCAACGCTCTAGGCCGCGCCGGTCCCTACCCGCCCGATCCTGCGTCTCCCTCTCGTTCGAGGCGCCGCACGAGAATGGCCTGGGCGAGCAGCAGACCGATGCCGGCCCCGTAGCCTGAGAACACCCCGCCCGGATAACGCCCCCCATGCGCCGCCGCGTGGACCTGCCAGACGATGAATCCAGCCACCACAAACAGCACCAGGACGCCGCCGAGTACGGAAATCACGCTCTGGCCAAAGCCGGCGCGATAACTGATCCAAAGATGCCGGGCGAGCGCCTTGCGCAGAAACGGGATGGCGAGCGGGGCGACGAGGGACGCAAGCAGAAACAGGCCGGGAAAAATCAGTGTGCGCTGCAGCTTGAGCGCGCCGCCGCCTGGCAGCACCTGCCAGGCGTTGACCACGCAGGCGGCATAGATCAGCCCCGCCGCGGCGACGAGGCTGTCCTGCATGCGCCGAAACAGTCGCCAGGTCGGGCTGATTTCAATGTCCCCCGAAGGTGACCAGTGACGACACCGCGACGCCGCCGGCCCGCAGGCGATCCGCCCCGCCCAAGTCCGGAAGATCGATCACGAAGGCGGCGGCGACGATCTCCGCCTTGGCCTGGGTCAGCAGATCGATCGCCGCCAGAGCGGTGCCGCCGGTGGCGATGAGGTCGTCGATCAGCATCACCCGCTCACCCTCGAGAACGGCGTCAAGATGCATCTCGATGGCGTCCGTCCCGTATTCGAGGGCGTATTCCACCGTCCGGGTCTGGTGTGGAAGCTTGCCCTTCTTGCGCAAGGGCACGAAGCCCGCCGAGAGCTGGTGGGCCACCGCGCCGCCCAGGATGAATCCGCGCGCCTCGATGCCGGCCACCTTGTCGATCTTCAGGCCGGCGAAGGGCTGCACAAGCTCGTCCACCGCCCGGCGGAAAGCCCGTGCGTCGCCAAGGAGGGTGGTGATGTCGCGGAACAGAATCCCTGGCTTGGGATAGTCGGGGATAGTGCGGATGGCGTCGGCGAGGTTCATCTAGGCGTCACCCTTCAAGGCGCGGCCGGCGACGGCCGACAGCTTGGCGATCATGGCCGGATCGCGCGTCGCAGGCGCGGTGATCAGGGCCCCGTCAAGGCAGGTGTCGATGGGTGAGGGCGCCCGGGTCGCCGGGAGGGCGGCGGCCAGATGGGCGACGAGGGCGCGCGCCTTGCCGGCGTTGGCGGCCAATACTTTAAGGATTTGCGTCACTTCCACGTGGGCAAAGGCCTCGTGCCAGCAGTCGTAGTCGGTGACCATGGCGACCGAGGCGTAGGGCAGTTCGGCTTCGCGGGCGAGTTTGGCTTCGGGCATGTTGGTCATGCCGATGACATCGCAGCCCCACGACCGATAGAGGGCGCTCTCGGCCGCGGTGGAGAACTGCGGGCCCTCCATGGCCAGGTAGCAGCCGCCCTCCACCACCCGCGCTCCGGCCGCGCGCGCCGCGCCGGCCGCCAGGGAGGACAGCCTGGGGCAGACCGGCTGGGCCATGGAGACGTGGGCGGCGAGGCCCGGGCCAAAGAAGCTTTTCTCGCGGGCGAAGGTGCGGTCGATGAACTGATCGACGACCACGAAATCCCCTGGCGCCAGGGATTCACGCAGAGAGCCCACGGCCGACAACGACAGGACATCGGTGCAGCCGGCGCGCTTCAACACATCGACATTGGCCCGCGCATTGACCGCCGTGGGCGGCAGGGGATGGCCGCGGCCATGGCGAGGCAGGAAAACCAGATCGACGCCGCCCAGGCGTCCGGTCAGGACGTCGTCCGACGGCGACCCGAACGGGCTGGCGATCGTAACCCAACGGGCGTTCTTAAGGCCGTCGATGTCATAGATCCCCGACCCGCCGATCACCCCCAGTTTCCACGCCGCCATGCCTCGCCTTCCGCGCTATCCGATTCTCCTCGAGCGCCTTATCGCCGAGGCGCCGGGACTTGGCTATGGTCGGCGCGGTGAAATGGTCGGCAAGTCTTTGCGTCGCCTTGGTGCTGGTCGCCGGGGCGGCGCGCGCCGGCCAGACGCGCTGCTGGTTCGAGAACGGCGCCCTCGTCGTGCCGGCCGCCTTCGGCGCCATCGCCGGCGACTTCATCCTCGATGTCTCTGCGCCGAAAAGCCAACTGCATGTGACCCGCGCGGAGAGCGCCGGCATCGTGGGGGACAAGGCGAGCGGCGATCTCAAGCTGGCGGGTGAACGCCTCGGCGGGTTCGACATGGAAGTGGCCGATCTGGACACGCGTTCGCGTGGCTTTACGACCAACATCGCCGGCGTGCTGGGCGCGGACGCCCTGGCGCCGTTCACGGTCGATATCGACTTTTCGCCCTGCAAGGTGCGCCTGCGTCGCGGGTAGCTCGCCCATCTGTCCGGCGGCGTCCGGCTGAAGGTGCGAGAGGTGGCGGGCGTCCCGGCGGTCGCCGCGGCGATATCCGACGGCGCCGTCAGCCGAAAGGGCCTCTTGGCGATCGATACGGCATCGGCCGGGACGCGTGTGGTCGGGGCCAGCCTCTCGCGCGCGCCTAGGACCGGCGTCGATCCCGCCGACGCCCAGAGTCCTCCGGCCCGTCTGCGCGCCCTCTCCTTCGCCGGCCGCCTATTCGAACAGACCCCGGCCGGCCTGGCGCCCGACGCGCCGGCCGGATTGGCGGGCGCCATCGGCAGCGCGGTGTGGTCACGCTTCCATCTGCGCCTGGCGATCAGGCGCGGCTGGCTGGAACTGGGGCCGACCCCTTAGTGTCCGACCTCCCGCCACACCCGTCGGTAGCTGGCGTAGAGGACGCCGGAGAAGATCAGCAGGAAGATCATCACCGCCAAGCCGGCTTCCTTGCGTTCTTCCATCTTGGGGTCGGACGCCCATTGCAGGAAGGCGGCGACGTCCTTGGCTTCCTGTTTGAGGGTGGCCTTGGTGCCGTCGTCGAAACTCACCTTGTTGGCGGTCAAGGGCGGCGGCATGGCGATGAAGCCGCCGGTGGGTGTTTTGGCCGGATCGCCGTGCCAATAGGCGCTCATGTCGCCGGCGATATAGGGATCGTAGTATTTGCCGGTCGGCACGATCAGGCCGTGGGGGGCGCCGGCGGTGTCGCCGGTGACGATGCCGTAGATATAGGCCGCGCCGCCCTCGCGCGCCTTGGCGAGCAGCGACATGTCGGGGGGCAGGGCGCCGCCGTTGCTGGCCCGGGCGGCCGGCTCGTTGGCGAAGGGGGCGGGGAAGTAGTCGGCGGTGGTTCCCGGCCGCTTGATGGCGTCGCCGGTCTCCGAGTCGATGTCGGCGACCTGATAGTCCTTGGCGATGGTCTTCACCACCGGGTTGTCGTTGGGGTTGGGGTATTTCGGATTCCAGAACGGGCCGCCCGGATCGCCGAGATTGCGGAACGCCACCATGTTCATCGAATGGCAGGACGAACAGACCTCGCGATAGACCTTGTAGCCGCGCTGGAGCTGTTCCTGGTCGTAGGCGACGAACGGCCCCTCGAAGGACCAGTGGATGTCCGGCGGCGGCCGTTGGGTCGATTCGGCGAGCGCCGGGCCGGCGAGGGCGAGAGCGCCGAGCAGGGCGGCGAGAAGGGAAGCGGTGCGCGCCATGGGCCGCGCCCTATTCCGCCGCCGCGGTCGCCGCGCCCATGGGCGCCGCGGGCGGGTGTGAGAGCACCGGGGTGTAGAGGGTATCGGGAACCGGCAAGGTAGTCTCCCAGAACCGGATGAACGGCGTGATGATGAGGAAGTAGGCGAAATAGTAGGCGGCCGCGACGCGGCTGAGCCACGTCACGCTGTTGATATCGTAGTCGATCAGTATTGGGCCGGTGACG
>JALYTR010000278.1 GCA_030854165.1 Pseudomonadota bacterium
TTCCACCAGAGGGCCGGCGCCGGCGAACACGCGCCGCGCCGCGCCGCTCACCTCGGCGGCCGTCAAACCGCGCACGTCCTCATCGAACAGAGTCAGGTTTTCAGCCGGATCGGTGAACACGTCATTGTCGTCCACGCTCTCCACCAGGTCGTTGGCCAGGGTTGACGTGCGGCGGGTCGCCGCGCCGGCGACGGCGTTCTCCAAGGTCGCCCTATCCTCGAGGATTTCGCGCGCCAACTCCTCGGAACCGACGCCATGGGTCACCAAGCGCCGGACCGCCTGCTCGGCCGCGTCCAGGGCCGGACGCCACCCCTCTGGCGTGGAGGTCGCCTCGATGGCCGAGACCTTGGATGAGTGGAGCAGATTTTCGGACGACGCCCGCGCCGCCAGGAATGGCGGATGATCGCCATGGGCGAGCCGCTCAAGTCGCCGGTTCAGCACCGCGATGGCGAGATCCTCGACGACGTCGCGGCGGCGCTTGATGGCGGTGTCGGGGGAGGCGTCATAGGGCCGGACCCAGGCGATGGTGGTCTGGGTCGATGAGCCCGGAAGCCGCACCACCTTGGCGGTCAAACCGCGCGGTTCGACATGGCCCAAATCCGGCTCGGGCGTCGGCGGTCCGACCGGCTTCCAATCGGAAAACCGCGCCTTGATCTGAGCTTCCATCGCCACCGGGTCGAAATCGCCCACCGCGATCAGGGTGGCGCGATCGGGTCGATAATTGGCGCGGTAGAAATCGGCCAGCAGGCTGACCGGCGCGTGTTCGATCACATCGACTTGGCCGATGGGAAAACGATCGACGATGCGCTGGCCGTGAGCCAGGAGATCGATCTGGGCCTTTTCGGCGCGGTACTGGGGGGTGTCGCGCAACCGCTCCTCGGACAACACCACGCCGCGCTCGGGGGTCAGGGCGGCGGCGTCCAAGGTGAGATTGCCGGCAGTCTCGCGCATGAGCATCAAACCGGTGTCGAGGCTCACCTGATCGCTGCGCGGCAGGTCGAACTGATAGACCGTCTGAGACCATTCGGTTTCGGCGTTGGTGTCGGCCCCGAAGGCCAAACCCTCGCGCTGCAGAATCTTGACCATGTCGCCGGCCGCCACATGGGTCGATCCCTTGAACGACATGTGTTCGAGCACATGGGCTAGGCCCTGCTCGTCATCGCGCTCCTCGAGGGAGCCGGACCCGATGCGCAGGCGAAGGGAGGTCTGGCCCGGCGGCGTGTCGTTGCGCATGATGGCGTAGCGCATGCCGTTGGCGAGAACTCCGAAGCGCACCGCCGGATCGGGGGCGAGATCGCCGTGGGCTTGAGGCCACGCCGGCGCGGCGCCCGGCGATTGGGCCAACGCCGCGCTCGCCAAGGTCCATCCCAAGGCCGCGACGGCGGCAAGCGTCAGAAAGCGGCTCATGGAGGTTCCGTTCGTCCGCGCGGACATCCGTGGCCGCCTCGGCGCCGTCCTAAAAGCCGCCCATGGCGAAGACAAGGCGGGGCAGTGTCTGGGCTGGCCATTGCCTTGCCTTTCGCCACGCGGTCTAACTGACGCCGGTGATGACGCCCAACCCTTCGCGGCGACCCGATGATCAAGAACTATTCCGATCACGCCGCCAATGAGCGGACGTTCCTGGCCTGGGTACGCACGGCCATCGCGGTCATGGCGTTCGGGTTTCTGGTCGAGAAATTCGATCTCTTCCTCAAGCTCGCCGGCGCGTCGCTGGCGGTGCGCATGCCGCATCTGCCTTCGCGGCATTTCGGCGGCTTCGCCGGACTGGCCCTGATCGTGGTTGGAACGGCCATGGTGGCCATCGCCGCGGCGCGTTTCCTGAAGACGGCCAAGCAGATCGACAGCCCCGATCAGCATCTCACGGTGGGCTCGCGGCTCGACGTCGCCCTGGCCGCGCTGCTGTTCCTTCTCGGCTGTTCGCTGTTCGTCTATCTGGCCCAAAACCTTTTGGGTAAGCTTTAGCGGGCCTGGAACCCCCCATTGGCCAGGGCGCCACGGTGGGTAGAGGGATCGGTCGCTGTCGCCGACACGGGAAGCGCCGTGCGCGATTTGCTGGCCTTCCTGGACCGTTTCGACTTGCGGTTCGAGATCGTGACGCCGTGAGGTTCGTGGTTTTCGGGCAACGGCGCGCTGCTGTTCGTTGGCGAAAGCATCGTTTTCACTATTCCAGATCAGCGGTATTGGCCTTATGAGTGGCGCACTGAATCGAACCCACAAAGGGAATTAGACACATGAAGCTTCCAGCCTTAGCCGTCGCGACCTTCGCCGTGGCGGCCTTCGTCGGCGGAACGGCGGCCGCGCAAGCGACTTCCGACACCTCCGGCCAGATGGCCGCTCAACCCTCCGGCGCGATGGCGCCGCAGGCGACGATGCAACCCATCCCGAACCCGACGGGATCGAGCAAGACGATGTCGCATTCGGGCAAAATGCATGGGCACATGCATCATCACATGCATATGCATCACCACATGCACATGCATCATCACATGAAGAAGTCGATGAAATCGGGTTCCGGCATGAAGAGTTCGTCGGCCCCGATGACCGGCACGCCGCCGGCCAGCGACACGACGACCCCGCCAGCCCCGCAATAGGGCTGGAGCGACCGATCCACGGCTGATGTCGCCCCCATCCCCTTCGCGCCATGCGCGGGGGGTTGGCGGAGGCTCGTTTCAATAGATAGGCCCGCCGCGAGGATGCGCGGCGGGCCGTTGCGCGTTGCGTCAAGGAACAGTGACGCGATCGGCGGCGGACCGAACCCGAAAGGAGCTCTCTCATGCGACGGGTCAAACTTCTGATTGTCTTGGCCTTGGCGCTGGGCTCCTGCGCACCGGCGGCGACGCCGGCGCGGGCGGCGCCGATGTCGTTCACCAATCTGCTCAACCGGCCAAGACCGACGCCCGACCGGAAAATCGCCTACGGGCCGGCGCCCCAGGAGTTCGGCCAGCTCTGGCTGCCCAAAGGCGGCGGGGCGCGCAAGGTGGTGGTGTTGATCCATGGCGGCTGCTGGCTGGCCAGCCTGCCGGGCCTCGAACTCATGGCCTACGCCGCCGACGACCTTCGAGCGCGAGGCTTCGCGGTGTGGAACATCGAATACCGCCGCCTGGGCGAGGCCGGCGGCGGCTATCCCGGCACCTTCCTCGACGCGGGCGCGGCGGTCGACGCCTTGAGGACGATGGCCGGACGCTACAATCTGGATCTGCGCCACGTGGTTCTGGTCGGCCATTCGGCCGGCGGCCAACTGGCCCTGTGGGCGGCGGCGCGCCATCGGATCGACAAATCAAGCCCGCTCTACGCCGTTCATCCCCTCCCCGTCGCCGGCGTCGTCAGCTTGGCCGGGATCGACGATCTGAGCACCTACAAGCGGGTCGGGCCGGAGGCCTGCGGAGGGCCGGCGACCATCGATGAGCTGGTCGGCGCCGACCGCCGGGCGATCGCCACGATCTTTGCCGACACTTCGCCGGCCGCCCTTGTCCCGATCGGCGCGCCCCAGACGATCGTTTCGGGCGATCTGGACCTGATCGTGCCGGCCATCTTCGGCAAGGCCTACGCCGCCAAGGCGACCGCCGCCGGCGATGTGGTGAGGGCCCTCACCCTCCCCGGCGCGGGTCATTTCGAACTGATCGATCCCCAGTCGGAGGCCTGGCAGACGATCGAACCGGCGATCGCCGCGATGGCGAAGTAGATTGCCGGGCGGGACCAGTCCCAAGGGGCCTCACCAGCGCAGCCATCGCGCGCCCAGCAGCGCTCCGATCGCCGCGCAGACGGCGATGGCCAGGGTGTACCAGGTGACCACGAAGAGCGCCGCCGTCTCGTCGCAATAAAGGCCGTACACCGTGGCGCCCGCCGCGCCGGCCAGCAGCCCCGCCGCCGCGCCGGCCATGGC
>JALYTR010000279.1 GCA_030854165.1 Pseudomonadota bacterium
GCGCACCACGGGCCGTTCGATCTCCTGCTCACCCTCGTCGGCCTCAGGCCCGCGCCGCACGCCATCCAGCAATTGAAGCTCGTGTTCACCGCGCCGCTGGAATTCTTCTTCACCAAGGTGAAGCTGGCGGTGTTTGGGGCGATTGTCCTGACCTTTCCGGTTCTGGCCTGGCAGATCTACCGTTTCGTCGCCCCTGGCCTCTATCGGCGCGAGCGCTACGCCTTTCTGCCCTTCCTCATCGCATCCCCCGTGCTGTTCGCCATGGGCGGCGCCCTGGTCTATTTTGTCATGCTGCCGTTCGTTCTGTGGTTCTCGCTCAACCAGCAGATCGTCGATGCGGGCAATATTTCCGTCCAGCTCTTGCCCAAGGTGTCGGACTATCTCTCGCTGGTCACCACCCTGCTGCTGGCCTTCGGCCTGTGCTTCCAGCTTCCCGTGGTCCTCTCGCTGCTGGGTCTGGCGGGCCTGGTGACGGCCAAGATGCTGCGCGCCGCCCGCCGCTACGCCATCGTCGGGGTGTTCGTGGTCGCCGCCGTGCTCACTCCGCCCGATCCGATCAGCATGACCTCCCTGGCCCTGCCCATCTGTTTTCTCTACGAGGTTTCCATCTGGTGCGTGTCGCTGATGGAGCTGCGCCGGCGGCGGGATGACGAGGCGGCCACGCGGGACGGCGCGCCAGTGTGACCAGCGCCCTTGGCGTCCCCGCCGACGCGCCTTAAGGGGAGGGCGCTTCCCCCCTTGGCGCTTCCCAACCCATGCACGACATCCGGGCCATTCGCGACGATCCAGAGGCCTACGACCGCGCCTGGGCGTCGAAGGGTCTGGCGGCCCGGACGCCGGAGATCCTGCGCCTCGACGGGCTAGTGCGCGCCGCCCAGACCGCCCTGCAGGCCGCCCAGTCGCGCCGCAACGAGGTCTCCAAGGTGATCGGCCGGGCCAAGGGCGCCAAGGATGACGCCCTGGCCGACAGCCTGATGGCCGAGGTCGAAGCCCTCAAGGCCGCGATCGCCGAGAACACGGAGATCGAAGCGCGCGTCGCCGGCGAGCTTCACGATCTGCTGGCCGCCCTCCCAAACCTGCCCGCCCCGGACGTCCCGGCCGGCGTGGACGAAAGCGCCAATGTCGAAGTCCGCCGCTGGGGCGAACCGTCCAGTCCGCCAGGCGCCAAGGACCATGTCGATCTGGGCGCGGCGCTGGGTCTGATGGATTTCGAGGCCGCCGCCCGGATGTCCGGCGCGCGCTTCGTGGTCCTCAAGGGCGATCTGGCCCGCCTGGAGCGGGCGCTTGGCCAATTCATGATCGATTTCCAGACCCACGAGCGCGGTTTCCTGGAAATCGCGCCGCCTCTGCTGGTGCGCGACGCGGCGGTGTTCGGCACCGCGCAACGGTCGAACCTCTATGAAGACCTCTTCACCGCTGCGGATCCGGCCACGCGCGACGATCTGCTGCGCCAGGGCCTGAAGGGACTGGAGGACGCCTTCAACCATCGCGGCGCGCCCGATGGCCTGTGGGAACTGATCCGCGAGGTGCTCGGCGAGGCGCCGATCGCCGAGGGTCTCTACCTGATCCCCACCGCCGAAGTTCCCCTGGCCAATCTCGTCCGCCACCAGATCCTCGCCGAGGATGCGCTGCCTCTGCGATTTACCGCCCTGACACCCTGCTTCCGCGCCGAGGCGGGCGCGTCTGGCAAGGATACGCGCGGCATGATTCGCCAGCACCAGTTCAACAAGGTCGAACTGGTTTCGATCGCCACCCCTGAGCAGTCGGACGCCGAGCACGAGCGAATCGTGGAGTGCGCCGAGGCGGTGCTGAAGCGGCTGGATCTGCCGTTCCGCACCGTGCTCTTGTGCGCCGGCGACATGGGCTTTTCGGCCCGCAAGACCTATGACCTGGAGGTGTGGCTGCCCTCTCAGAAGACCTGGCGCGAGATCAGCTCCTGCTCCAACTGCGGGGACTTTCAGGCCAGGCGCATGGACGCGCGTTTCAAGGGCGCGGGCGAAAAGGGAACGCGCTTTGTCCACACCCTCAACGGCTCGGCCCTGGCGGTCGGCCGGACCCTGGTGGCCGTCATGGAGACCTATCAGGACGAGGGCGGCCGCATCGCCATTCCCCAGGCGCTCCACCCCTATATGCGCGGCGTCACCCACATCGCCAAACAAGCGGGGGGCGGCGCGCGGTGAGGATTCTGGTCACCAACGACGACGGCATCCGCGCCGAAGGTCTCGCCGTGCTGGAAGCGATCGCCGGCGCCCTTTCGGACGATGTGTGGGTATGCGCGCCGGAAGCCGAGCAGTCGGGGGCGTCGCGCTCGCTCACCCTGGCCGAACCCCTGCGCGTCCGGCGCCTGGAGGCGCGACGCTTCGCGGTGCTGGGCACGCCCACCGATTGCGTGATGCTGGCCATCCAGCATCTCATCGAGGGCGAGCGGCCGGGTCTGGTGCTGTCCGGGGTCAACCGCGGCCTCAACGCCGGCGAGGACGTCAGCATGTCGGGCACTGTCGCCGGGGCCATCGAGGGCATGGCTCTGGGCGTGCCGGCCATCGCCTTGTCGCAGATGATGCGCTACTCCCGCGATGACGAGCGCGCGCCGTTCGCGGTCGCCGAGGCCTTCGGCCCCGGGCTGGTGGCGAGGCTGGTGGAATTGGGTTGGCCGAACGACGTGATCCTGAACATCAATTTTCCGCCCGGCGAGGCTTCGCGGGTGAGCGAGGTCGAGGTGACGCGCCAGGGATTTCGCAACATCCGCACCCGATTCGCCGAGCAGCGCACCGATCTTCGCGGCCGCGACTACTATTGGCTGGGCTACCGCAACGAGCCCTCCCAGCCGCCGCCGGGCACCGACCTGCGCGCCGCCTATGATGGGCGCATTTCCGTCACGCCCCTGCATATCGATCTGACCCACATGGAAACCGTGCACGCCCTGAAGGCGGCGGTGGGCGGCGCGCCGCCGAGGTTGCGGACCCCGGCATGACCAGGCGCGCCAAGGAACCGGCGGAGAAGGACACCAAGCTCGCCCGCCTGGTGCTCGGCCTGCGCTCGCAGGGGGTCACCGACCCGGCCGTCCTGGCGGCCATCGAGCGCACGCCGCGCGACCTCTTCACGCCGGAACTCTTCAAGGACCGGTCGTGGGAGGATTCGGCCCTGCCCATCGCCTGCGGCCAGACCATCAGCCAGCCCTACATCGTCGGTCTGATGACCCAGGCCCTGACCCTGGAGCCGAGGGCGCGGGTGCTGGAGATCGGCGCGGGTTCCGGCTACCAGACCGCGGTCCTCGCCCGCCTCTCGCGCCTCGTCTATACGATCGAGCGCTATCGCACCCTGCTGCGCGAGGCCGAGGCGCGCTTCCACGCCCTCCAACTCACCAATGTGATCACCAAATTCGGCGATGGCATGCTCGGCTGGCCAGAGCAGGCGCCTTTTGACCGCATTCTGGTCACGGCGGCGGCGCCGGAAGAGCCCACGGCCTTGCTTGAGCAACTGAAACCCTCCGGCGTCCTGGTCGCGCCGATCGGCAAGGGGCCTGTCCAGAAGCTCTGCCGGTATGCCGGAGACGGGGCCGGGGGGTTCGCGATGGACATCCTCTGTGAAGTGCGCTTCGTGCCATTGCTTGAAGGGGTGGCGCGCGAACTTTAAGGTCCAAAGGACGCGCCGGTCCACGCGAACGTGACCGCGCGGCTTAATCGATGATTTACCTCGGGCGCCCCGACTGATCCCGGCGCGAAATGCGGAGCGGCGATGACTGGCACGATTTTCACCAAGGCAAGCCTGATCGCCATCCTGGCGGCGAGCCTGGCGGCCTGCGCCACCCCGACCTATCCGGTGAAGGCCGGCTACACGGCGCCCCCGCCGATCCAGCCGCGATATCCCGACCGCGCCCAACC
>JALYTR010000280.1 GCA_030854165.1 Pseudomonadota bacterium
CTTGTCGCCGGGGCCTTGGTGGCGTCGGGACAGTTCGACGGCCTGCTGGTTTTCGCCATGCTGGTGGCGGCCGACCTGGTGGGCGACGCCCTCTACTATTCCCTTGGGCGATGGGGGCACACGCCGTTTCTCGAACGGCTGGAGAAGCGCCTCGCCCTGACCCAGGAGCGGTTCAAGCCGCTGGAGGAGGGATTTCGCCGCCACGACTGGAAGTTCCTGCTGATCGGCAAGACCCAGCCGTTCGGCTCGCTCATTCTCTATTTCGCCGGCGCGACCAAGATGCCGGTCGGGCGCTACCTGCTGGTCAACCTGCTGGCGACCGCGCCAAAGGTCCTGCTTTTCGAAGGCATCGGCTATTTCCTGGGCTTTGGCGTCGCCCACTCGATGAAGCTCATCGACTGGTTTTCGTTCGTTCTGTTCGGGATCGCGGCGATATTGATCTATGCATACTATCGGATCAGGAAATACTTCACGAACGAGATATCGAAGGAGACGTCGCTGTGAGGGCGCCGGGCGGCGATGCGGGCCGGATGGGTCTTGATCAGCCGCAGCAGGCCGAAGTTCTGACGGACCACGCCCCACGGTGAGATGACCCCCAGGGCGTCGCGAATCATGGCGACCTCGGAGAGGAACCCTCGCCAGCGGCCGAGCTTGCTGTATTTGCGCACGTTGAAGACCGCCGGCCACTTGACCACCGCGACGCCGTAGCCGGCCTTGACGATCCGCTCGTTCATGAACGCTTCGCCGCCCCAGCGCGGCAGGGCCTGCATGGCGTCGATGGCGCCGCGCAGCAGGGCGGTGGGAATCACCCGCTCGCCGGAGACGAAATCGAGACCCATCCGCCGATAGATTCCCAGGCTGTTCTGGCGCAGGCTGATGGCGACATCGGCCTGACCACTGACCACGGGATCGGCCAGGGCGTCGATATCGGCGGCGGTGACGCCGGCCAGATCGGCGTCCAGCAGCATGAGATAGTCGCCCGCCGCGGCGGCGATCCCGCGGCTGAGGGCATAGGTCTTGCCGCGATTGGGCGAATAGGAAATCACCTGAATGTTCGGGTAGGTGCGCAGCAGCGCCTCGGTCTTGTCGGTCGATCCGTCGTTGACCACGATGATCTCGGCCACGGCCGGATGGCCGTCCACGGCGTCGAGAATATTGCGGATGCGGTCTTCCTCGTTGTAGGCGCAGACGACGCAGGAAATGCGCTTTCGAACACCCGCCCCGGCCAATGTCTCGTTTGCGGTCCGCACATCATCCGCCGTGGGCCGCGCCTCGTTTTGCATTCCGGCATCCAAATCAGCGCGCGCGCGGGTCTCGCCCCTGTTTAGCGAGAATCGTCTGATTTGGCCAATTGCGAGACTATCCCTTCGCCTTGGGCGCGCTCGGCCAGCAGATCGATGAGACTCTGCGCCAGGCCGACCGGAAACACCGGCTCGCCGCAGGCGGCCAGGTCGTCAAGCGTCCACCAGCGCATGTCATCCACGAACTCACGCTCCAGCGCCTGCCAGCCGGCGCGCGAGGGCGCGGCGCCGGCGCAGCGGGCGATGAAATAGGTTTCCTTGAAGAGGACCGGGCGCCCCTTTCGGTCGTGGAGAATCTGCTCGCCCCGCCAGGCCACGTCGCCGATCTCGACGCCCTCGAACCCGGTTTCCTCGCGGACTTCCCGCGCGGCGGCCGCCGCCAGGCTTTCACCAGGCTCGACGCCGCCGCCGACCGTGAACCAGGCGCCCGGCGCGCCCGGATCGCTGGGTAGGCGGCCCTTCATCAGCAGGATCTGGTCCTTGGCATCGAGGAGCAGCACCCTGGCGGTGAGGCGCTCGCGCACGTCGCGTCTCTCCGGACCCTCAAGTCTGCTCGGTCTTGATCCAATTGTCGATCACGCCCTCCAGCACCGTCAGGGGCATGGCCCCGGCCAGCAGGCCCGCGTCGTGGAACCGGCGGATGTCGAATCTCGCGCCCAGGGCGGCGCGGGCCTTGTCGCGCAGACGGTTCCAGGTGTTGACGCCGATCTTGTAGCTGCATGCCTGGCCCGGCCAAACGCAATAGCGCTCCACCTCGGTGGTGACCGCGCTTACCTGATCGCCGTCGTTGTCGGCCATCCATTGTATGGCCCGCTCGCGCGGCCAGCGCTTGGCGTGAAGGCCGGTATCGACCACCAGGCGGCAGGCGCGGAAGAGGGCCGACTGCAGATAGCCGACCTGGCCCAGGGGGTTGTTCGCATAGACCCCCATCTCGTCGGCCAGCTGCTCGGCGTAGAGGGCCCACCCTTCGCCGTAGGCCGACAGGAAGGTCGCCTTGCGAATCAGCGGCAGGTCGGCCTCTTGCTGCAGGGAAAGCTGCAGGTGATGGCCCGGGATGCTCTCGTGGTAGGTCAGTGTGGGCAGCGTCCATCGGGGGACTTCGGCGGTGTCGCGCAGATTGATCCAATAGATGCCTGGTCGCGATCCATCGAGGCTGGCCTGGTTGTAATAGCCGCCCGGCGC
Organism: Pseudomonadota bacterium; assembly: GCA_030854165.1. Lineage (GTDB taxonomy): Bacteria > Pseudomonadota > Alphaproteobacteria > Caulobacterales > Caulobacteraceae > Acaudatibacter. Next base: position 2,484 of record JALYTR010000280.1, read on the forward strand.
GCCCGCCTCGATGACCTTGGGCACCCGCTTGATCTCGACCGTGGCCTTGGGGAGGGTCGCGAAGTATTTCGGCAGGCGCCCCTGCATGTCCCGGACCTGCGTGTTCAGGTCGGCGATGAGCTGAACCTTGGCTTCGTCGGTGTTAGCGTAGCGATACCGGGGATCCTGAAAGAGGGCGTGAATGCGCGCGCCGACCGTCCCCTGGCTCATGCCCTGGGCCTTGAGGATGGTGTCGATGCGGGCGCTGAGCGAGCGCGCCTGGTCGAGGCCGACCTGGTGGACCTCGTCGGGCGTCAGGCTGGTGGTCGTGCCGACCTTCAGGGCGCTGGCGTAGTAGGCGTCGCCGTCCTTCAGCCGCCAGACGCCGGCGTCGTGGACCGCGCCACGGCGCAAGTCGGTCAGCAGGGCGATCTGCCGATCGAGGGCCGGCAGAACCTTGCCTTCCAGGATCGTCGTGGCGCGGGCGGCGTAATCGCCTTCGATCCCCTTCGCCGCGGCCCGCCGCGCCACCGAATTCACCAGGGTGGACTTGTCCGCCGGCGTGGCGCGGAACTGGGCCATCTGGCCCAGGGCGCGATCCAAGATGAAATCGGGCGGAACCGTCCCAAGCGTGGTGTCGTGGCGGGCGACCTCGATCTCCTGGTCCATGACCGTCGCGAAGGCGACGAGACGCTCGAGGTAGGCCTCGGCGTCGGCCTTGGCGGCGATGGGATGCTGATTGTCGAGGAAGTCGGGAACGCCCTGGTAGGCGCCGGTGAGCTGGGAGATCACATAGGGTCGCGCCGCGCCCGTGCCGTAGTCGAACCGGCGGTTCGCCTCGTCCTCGACGGCGTAGATATAAGCCACCGTGTCGTAATTGACCGCCGGCATGCCGGCGAGGGCGGCGCGATCGACGGTCTTCAGGCGTTGCAGGCGATCGGCGATCTGGGCCTTCTCGGTGGCGATGGCCGCCAGGGAGACGTCCCGCAGGCGGGCGCGCTGGCCGGCCAGAGGGCCGGTGTCGAGACCCAGCGATGTCGCTTCCTGCGGCGAGCGCATGAGGTCGGCCTGGATGAATTCGGCGAGCAACCCATTCAGGCGCGCCTGGGGCGAGGCGGTGTCCGCGAGGGCGAGCGCGGGCGCGAGTTGGGCCAGCGCGCCTCCGGCGGCGGTGGCGAGCAGAAAGCGGCGTCTATCCAGCACGGCGGCGACTCCTCGATTCAACACACTGATGGTGTTCGAGGTAGCCCCCCGGTCCGGAGCGGGCAAGCTTAGGGCGCCCGCATCTGTTCCTTCACCCGTTCGGCCAGGCTCATGATGTCGAGCGGTTTGGCGAGGAACGACACCCCGCTCTCGCCTTCCAGGAGATCCGAAAATTCGGCCTCGGCATAGCCGGAGATGAAC
>JALYTR010000281.1 GCA_030854165.1 Pseudomonadota bacterium
CCTTCTGATCGGCGCGGGCGGGGCGATCTTGAGCGGTGGAACCTGGGCGCTCAGCGACAATGCTTCCAACAAGGTCACGGGCCTGGTGGCTGGTGACACGCTCGACAACGCCAGCGCCACCATCTCCGGGGCCGGAATGCTGGGCGGTGGCCAGATGGGCCTCATCAACCGGTCGGCGGGGGTGATCGACGGTAACGGCCGCAACGCGTTGATCATCGATACCGGCGCGAACAAGATCGCCAACTCAGGCCTCATCGAGGCCGCTGGGTCGGGCGGCGTGACCATCCAGAGCGCCATCAACAACGGCGGCAAGCTGGAAGCCAACGGCGCGACCTTGACGGTGAACGGCGCGGTGAGCGGCAAGGGGTCGGGCGTGATCGCGAGCGGGGCGCTCGCCTTCAACGCCGCGTTCAGCGAGAACGTCACATTCAGCGGAACATCGGGCGTTCTTCAACTGGCCCAGTCGCAAGGCTACGCCGGCACGATCTCTGGGTTTTCCACCACCGGCGGAACGTCCCTCGACCTTCGGGACATCGGTTTCGTGAGCGCCGGCGAAGCGACCTTCAGCGGCACGGCGACATCCGGCGTCCTCACCGTCACCGATGGAACCCACACCGCCCACATCAATCTCGCCGGCGACTATCTCGCCTCCACCTTCGTCGCCGCCAGCGACGGCCACGGCGGGGTGATCGTCCACGATCCGACGCCGGCCCACCGGTTCATCGCCGCGGCGGCGAGCCTGGGCGCCGGTGGCGGCGCGGCGAGCGTGATGCACGAGGCGTGGCGTCCGCCCACGGCGATCCTGGCGAGGCCGGGGGTGGTGAGCGCCTGAGGGATGCGGCGCCCGCCTTGTTGATCCCTTCCCGCCGTCATCCCGGAAAGACGGCGAAGACGGCTTATCCGGGACCCAGCGGCCACATTCAACGCGCGTTGACGCCGCGAACGGCCGATCATCCCACCGCCGAGCGCGACTCCTGGGTCCCGGATAGTCCGCGCTCGCGCGCGTCCTTCCGGGATGACGGGCGGGGAGTGCGGAGCGATTTGCCCCTTGGCGGGGCTGGACATCGCCGCCGCGCGGGGGTGAAAAGCGCCGCATGGATCCGCTCATCGAGGGCTATCGCCGATTCCGCGCCCAGGCTTGGCCGGCCGACAAGGCGCGCTATGAGGCGCTGTCGGCCAAGGGGCAGGCGCCAGCATGCCTGGTGGTGGCCTGTTCGGATTCCCGGGTCGATCCGCAGACGGTGTTCGGAGCGGGACCCGGCGAGATGTTCGTTGTCCGCAACATCGGGGGGCTCGTTCCGCCCTATCAGCCGGACGGCGCCTATCATGGCACCAGCGCGGCCCTGGAGTACGGGGTTCGGATCCTTGGGGTGTCGCGGCTGATCGTCCTGGGCCACGCCCAGTGCGGCGGGGTCAAGGCCATGGTCGAGGGCGCGCCGCCGAAGGCGCGCGACTTCATCGCTTCGTGGATGGAGATCGCCAGGCCGGCCATGGCGCCGGTCGCCGAGGGGATGTCCAAGGCGGAGGTTCTGGCCCACTACGAAGACGAGGTGGTGCGCGTGTCGCTCGCCAACTGCCTGACCTTTCCGTGGATCGCCAGCGCCGTGGCCGAGGGGAGGCTGGAACTGGCCGGCTTCCGCTTCGGCATCGCCACCGGGGTGCTCTATCGGCTTGAGGGGGATCGGTTCGTCGCGGTGGAGTGATGGCGCCCCTCCCCTCCCCTTCGATCGCCGCCGAACCCGTGGCCCTGCGCGCGGCGGCGTGGCCGGACTACGCTCTGATCGATAGCGGCGGCGGGCGCAAGCTGGAGCGGTATGGGCCCTACACGGTGGTGAGGCCCGAGGCGCAATGCCTCTGGGCGCCGGGGCTGGAGGGGGCGGCGTGGGATGCGGCCGACGCGGTGTTCGAGGGGGGCGATGAAGAGGAGGCCGGGCGCTGGCGGTTCGCGCGCCCCTTGCCGGAGACCTTTCCCATGGCCTGGCGAGGGGTGCGCTTTCACGGCCGGTTCACCGCCTTTCGGCATCTGGGTGTCTTTCCCGAGCAGGCGGCCAACTGGGAATGGCTGGATGTGCGATTGGCGACATCAGCAACCCGCCTGAACGTCTTGAACCTGTTCGGTTATACCGGCGTCGCCAGTCTGGTGGCGGCGGCGCGGGGGGCGAGCGTCACCCATGTGGACGCTTCGAAGAAGGCGGTCGGCTGGGCGCGGGAGAACGCGGCTCTGGCGGAACTCTCGTCGGCCCCGGTGCGGTGGATCTGCGAGGATGCGCGCAAATATGTCCAGCGAGAGGTTCGGCGCGGTTCGCGTTACGACGGGATCATTCTCGATCCGCCGAAATACGGCCGCGGGCCGGCCGGCGAGGTGTGGCGCCTGCACGAGGACCTGCCGGCCCTCATCGCCGGGTGCGCGGCGCTGTTGTCGGAAGAGGCGTCGTTCCTGCTCCTCAACGCCTATTCCGAGCGCCTGAGCGGATTGGCCTTGGCGTCTCTGCTGGCCGACGCGCTTCGGGGCCGCGATGGTGTCATCGATTGGGGGGAACTGGCCCTGAGGGAAGAGAGCCGCGAGCGGGGCGCGGGGCTCTCCTTTTTCGCCCGTTGGAGCGCCACGAGCGCATGAGCGGCCGCACGATCACCTCGCTCGCCAATCCCGCCGTCAAGGCGGCGCGTGCCCTGCATTCAGGAAAGGGGCGCGAGGCGGGCGGCCTCTTTCTCGCCGAGGGCCTGAAGATCGTCACCGAGGCGGTGGAGCAGGGCCGCGCGCCGCGCCTGCTGCTCTATGGCGCTTCGGCTGCCGATCACCCGCTGCTGGCCCGCGCCGCGGCGGTGGCGCGCGAGAGCGTGGAGGTGATGCCCGCCATCCTCGCCAAGATCTCTCGTCGCGACAATCCGCAGACCGTGCTGGGCGTATTCGAACAAGCTTACACCCCTCTCGCCGACCTCGATCCGGCGGCCGCGCGATGCTGGGTGGCCCTGCAGGCGGTGCGCGATCCGGGCAACCTCGGAACCATCGTGCGCACCGCCGACGCGGCGGGGTGCGGAGGGGTGATCCTGGTCGGCGACTGCTGCGATCCCTATTCGGTGGAGGCGGTTCGGGCGACGATGGGCTCGATCTTCGCGGTCGCGGTCGCGCGGTGCGGCGTCGATGAATTCATCGCCTGGCGAAGGGTCTGGCCAGGGAGCGTGGTTGGGACGCTGCTGACGGCTGGGACGGACTTCCGCGCGGCGGCGTATCGCGACCCCACCCTGATTCTGATGGGCAACGAACAGGCCGGCCTGCCTCCGGAACTGGCGGCGATCTGCGACACCACAGTCAAAATCCCCATGCGTGGCCGCGCCGACAGCCTCAACCTCGCGGTGGCGACGGGAGTGATGATCTACGCGGTGATGGGGTAGAGAGAAGCAAAGGATCCCGCCATGCTCGCCATTGCCATTGCCCCCGCCGTGTCGCCGCCGCCGGTGGTTCGCCAGTATCGTGATCTCGCCATGTCGCCGGCGGGGGATGAGGTCGCGGCGGTGGAATATTCGGCCACCGGCGAGGAGGCCAAGGAACCGCACCGGACGGTGGTGATCAGGCGCGCGAGCGAAGGGTCGATCCTCCAGCGGCTCGACCCGTGCGCGACCTGCGAATACGGCGGGCCGGCGTGGTCGCCGGACGGAGCCAAACTGGCCTTCGTGGCCATCGACCCGGAAACCTTCACCGCGACGCTGGAGATCGCCGAAGCCGTCGCCGTGCGCGTTGCCGCGACGATCAAGGGGCTGGCGGCGACACCGCGATGGTCGCCGGATGGGGCGTCAATCGCGATTTTGGCCACCCCAGGCGCCCGCAAGCGCACCGGCGCGGTCGAGGCCGG
>JALYTR010000019.1 GCA_030854165.1 Pseudomonadota bacterium
GATCAGGCGATCCGCCTGGTCGCCCTCGCCGACGCCATCGCGGCGATCGAACGGGCGTGAGGCATGACCGGCGGCTTCATCGCGATCGGCGCCCTGGCCGTCCTTTTGATCGCCCCGCCGCGGCCCGACGCCGCCGATGTCGGCCCCCGCGTCGCCGCTGCCCAAGCCGCCGCCCAGAAGCTGCAGGGGCCGCTGGACGGTAGCTGGCTGCTTCGCGACGCCGCCGGCCGACCGCTCTACCGGTTCGAGATCGTCGATCCGGCCGGCGGCCGCGGTCCCCTGACCGGCGCGTGGGGCGACGCGCGGGGAAGACGCGAGGTGAACGCCGGATTCATCGAGTTGCTTTCGCGGAGAGCGCAGGGACTTCGAATCAGATTCCGCGCCGGCGAGGAACCGGTCATCTCCCTTCGCCTCATCGAACGGTCGCCGGGCGCGTGGACCGGCCGGTTGAACGAAGGCGGCGTGGAGCGGGCGGTCGCCATGCGGCGAAACTAGCGGTTTGGAACATCCGTCGGCCTTGCGACACCCTGGCCGCCGGTCTAGACCGCGCCCGCATCGCACCGCACAATCCGGAGAGAGTCATGGCCCGCGCGAAGATCGCCCTCATCGGGGCGGGGATGATCGGCGGCACTCTGGCCCACATCGCCGCCCGCGAGGCGCTGGGCGATGTGATCCTGTTCGACATCGTCGATGGCGTCCCCCAGGGCAAGGCGCTGGATCTCAACGAAGCGACGCCGGTCATCGGCGCCGACGTGAGCCTCAAGGGGACCAGCGACTATGCCGATCTGGCCGACGCCGATGTGTGCATCGTCACCGCCGGGGTGCCGCGCAAGCCCGGCATGAGCCGCGACGACCTCCTGGGCATCAATCTGAAGGTGATGAAGGCGGTGGGAGGTGGGATCAAGGCGCATGCGCCCGGCGCCTTCGTCATCTGCATCACCAATCCCCTCGACGCCATGGTCTGGGCCCTCCGCGAATTTTCCGGTGTGGCGCACAACAGGATCGTCGGCATGGCCGGGGTGCTGGATTCGGCGCGGTTCCGGTATTTTCTGGCCGAAAAGCTGGGCGTATCGGTCCAGGATATCCACGCCTGGACCCTGGGCGGCCACGGCGACGACATGGTGCCCATGGTCCGCCATTCCACGGTCGGCGGCTTGCCCCTGCCCGAATGGGTGCGCCAGGGCCTGCTCGGCCAGGACGATCTCGACGCCATCATGAAACGCACGCGCGGCGGCGGCGGCGAGATCGTCGCCCTACTCAAGACCGGTTCGGCCTTCTACGCCCCGGCCGAGAGCGCCATCGCCATGGCCCGAAGCTACCTGAAGGACGAAAAGCGCGTCCTGCCTTGCGCCGCCTGGCTCACCGGCCAGTACGGGGTTTCGGACGTCTACGCCGGCGCGCCGGTGGTGATCGGCGCCGGCGGGGCCGAACGGATCGTCGAGTTTCCGCTTGATGAGGCGGAGAAGGCCATGTTCGCCAAGTCGGTCGCCTCGGTGCGCGGCCTGATCGCCGCCTGCAAGGAGATCGAGCCGTCGTTGGCGTGAACTGTCGAATGCCACGGCTCGCGGCCCTCCTGGGCGCCGCCGTCCTGTCGGCCCTGGCGGCTGGGTTCGAGCGCGCCAGCGCCACGCCCCTGCCGCTTGCATTCGTTCGTGACATCCTTATCGCCCAGACGACGCGGCGGTTTGACTACGCCAGCCTCGATCCGCGGACCGGTCTTCTGTTCGTCGCCGACCTGGCCGGCGGCCGGGTTCTGGTCTTCGATGTGCGGCACGACCGATTCGTGAAAGCCATTGGTCCGGTTCAGGGCGCCCATGGCGTTCTGGCCGTGCCGGCGCTTGGCCGCGTCTATGCCTCGGCGACCGGCGTCGATCAGGTCGTGGCCATTGACGAAGCCACACTTGAGATCGTCGCTCGAACCCCCGGCGGACACTATCCCGACGGCATCGCCTTCGCGCCTCGCCAGCATCGGCTGTTCGTCTCCGACGAGAGCGGGCGCACGGTCGGCGTGATCGACACCTTGTCCAACACCCTGGTGAAAATCATCCCGGCCGGCGGCGAGGTCGGCAATTCACAGTTCGATTCCGCCTCGGGCCTGATCTTCACCAACGTCCAGACGAAGAACGAACTGATCGGCATCGATCCGGCCACCGGGGCGATCGTCTCGCACGATCGCCTGCCCGGCTGCGTGGAAAATCACGGCCTGCTGATCGACGCGGCGCGCCGGCTGGCCTGGATCGCCTGCCAGGGCAATGCGAGACTGATCACCTTCTCGCTGCGTCGCCATGCGGTCATCGACAGCCAGTCCGTGGGCCGCGAGCCGGACGTCGTGGCCTACGATCCGATAGGGACGCGTCTCTATGTGGCCGGGGAGGCGGGAGTGGTTTCGGTGTTCGACGTGGCGGTGGAAAGGCCCAGGAAGATCAGCGAGGCCGTCGCCGGCGATAACGCCCATATCGTGGCCGTCGATCCGACGACCGGCCATGTGTTCCTGCCCCTGCGCGACGTCGCGGGGAAGTCCGTCCTGCGGGTGATGCGCGCCGACTAGCAACGACTTCGCGCGCTTGCGCCGACGCGCCGGTGGCGCTAGCTGTTCGTCACCGGGCTCACGCGGGCGCCCGGTGAGACGGCCAGCCGTCCAAGACCCGCTCCGAACCGTTGCTGGTTCTTCGGAGCGCGAGACATGGACGAGAAGACGATCTATTCCCAGGTGGCGCCCAGGCGCCGCGTCCCCCTCCCCGACATCATCCGATACTTTCTTCGCCTGGGCGCCTTGGGCTTCGGCGGCCCGGTGGCCCTGTGCGGCCAGATGGAGAAGGAACTCGTCGGCGAAAGGGGCTGGCTGACCAAGGCGGAAATGCGCGAGGCCATCGCGGTGAGCCAATCGCTGCCCGGCCCGCTCGCCATCCAGGTCGGCATCTTCATTTCCTATATGAGAGGGGGGTTCTGGGGGGCGTGGGCCGGGGGCTGGGCCTTCATCCTGCCCAACTTCCTGATCGTCGCCGCCCTGGGTGCCCTCTACGTCCACTTCGGCGGCCTGCCGTGGATGACCGCGGTGTTCTACGGGGTCAGTCCCGCCGTCATCGCCCTGATCCTGCATTCCTCCTGGCGTCTTTCGAAGCTCGGCATGGAACACCCTCTGCAATGGGTCATCGCGGCCCTGGCGTTCTTCGTGACGGTGGTGTTCAAGGCGGAAGTGGCGCTTCTGTTTCTCGGCGCGGGGGCCGTCGGCGTCATCTATTGGGGAACCGCGTTTCGCCGGCGCGCCCCGCCCGCCCTGGCGGTGGGGTTCGTCACGCCGGCGGGCGTCGCGGCGACCGCGCACACGGCGACGGCGCCCGCCATCGGCAAGCTGATCGTCTTCTTCCTGAAGGCCGGCAGCCTGACCTTCGGCAGCGGCCTGGTTATCGTGCCGTTCCTGGAAAAGGGCCTGGTTCAGGAAAGCGGCTGGCTCTCGCCGCGCGACTTTCTCATCGCCGTCGCCATCGGCATGATGAGTCCGGGACCGGTGGTGATCACGGCGACCTTCGTGGGGTTCCTGGTCGCCGGATTCTGGGGCTCGCTCGCTTCGACTGTGGCGATCTTCCTACCCTCCTTTGTTCTGGTTCTCCTGGTCGCGCCCCTGCTCCAGAGCCATCGAACGAATGCCAACGTCCAGGGATTCATCAAGGGGACCTATGGCGCGGCCATCGGCACGATCCTGGGCGCTTGCGTACTGCTGGGCAAGATCGCCATCAGCGATATTCTGACCAGTCTGATCGCCGTCGTCGCCCTGGGATTGCTGTTCCGTTTCCGCATCGCCAATCCGATCCTGATCGCCGCCGCCGCCGTGGTCGGGCTCATCGCCTTCCCGTGGCTCAAACCGACCTGGGTGATGATCGAGTGACCAGGGGAGACCAATGCGGCTTGATCCTGTCGCCCTACAACATCGGCCAGATCCAGAACACCACGCCGACCAGGGCGATGAAGGCGCCGCTGATCACCTCGCCATAGCGTTCCAGCGGGCCAAGGCTCACCCGCTCGAGACCGGCCAGAGAGGCCACGCACAAGGTCACATAGGTGAGAATAGTGGCGGCGGCGAACACCAGCGACATCACGACGATCAGCGGCGCGCCGTAGCGGCCGGCGGCGAAGAAGGCCGGTATGCCCTCGACCATGGGCGATGAGCCGAGGATGAGCAGAAGCGCGGTGCGCGAGCCCGCCTTGGCGTGAGGCGCGCCGTGGTCGTCGTCGTGGTCGTGATCGTGGGCGCCGTGATGAGGGTGATCGTGGCCGTGCCCGTGTCCATCATCGCGCCGCATCTCAAGCAGGGCCGAGATGGCAATCCACGCGCCGAACGCCACCAGGGCGGCGCTGGTGATCGCATCGATCCAGTGGCCCAGGGTCTTGGCCGCCAACCTCCCGGCGATCCACACCACCACCGCTATGGCCAGGGTCGAGAGCACATGGCCGGTTCCCGCCAGCAGAGCGGCGCGCGCCGTCTGCCCCCTCGTCCAGCCGCGCTGACGCCCGATCAGGGTGATCGGAACCCAGTGATCGGGGACCATGGTGTGCAGCACGCCCACGCCCGCCACCGCCGCGACGAGCAGCCATTCCGGTGCGCTGAAGATCATCGTGAAGCCCTCATTCAGGCGCGGGGTGTCGCCCCGCCAAGCTCTAACCTTTACGGGGCTGTTTGGGGAGGCGGCGCCACAGCCTTCACGAAACCCTCGTCAAGCCGTCACGCCACTGTCATCGCGGCCGCCTAGTCGTCTTTCCCATCCGAACGCGCCCCCTCGCGGGAGGCGCGGTCCGCTGGGGGATGATCGATGCCCACGAAATCCGTCGCGCTGGCCCTGATGTCGGGGGCGAGCCTGTTGGTCTTCGCCCATGCCGCCTCAGCCGCGGAGGCCGACACCTCCACCGTGGGCGAACTGGTGGTCACCGCGCCGCGCCAGGAGGTTAAGGCGCGAGCGGTGCAGCTCCAGGCGCCCAACATCGTCTCCGTCCAGTCGGCTCAGACCATCCTGAAATACCCAGATTACAACGCCGCCGAGGCGCTCGGCCGCATGCCGGGCATCTCCCTTTCCAGCGACACCGGCGAGGGTCGTTTCGTGCAGATCCGCGGCATCGACGCCAATCTGGATGGCGCGACCTATGGCGGGGTGCCGCTGCTCAACACCAATCCCGGTGGCACGGCATCGGGCGGCGGCGGGCGGGCGGTGGAGTTCGACACCATCCCCACCGGGGCGGTCGATGGAATCATCGTCACCTACACCCTGCTGCCCGACCACGAAGCCGAGGGCCTGGGCGGTTCGATCGAGCTTTCCCCCCGCACCGCCGTCAATGTCACCAAGCCGTTCTTCGAAGGCACCTTAGGCTGGGGCTATGAGCCCCTGCACGACCGCACCGGCCCCTTTGAGGCCGACATCGCCTTCGGGGCCCGCTTCGGCTTCGACGAGCATGGCCTGATCGTCGAGAACGGCCACGCGGGCGAGCCGGCGCGGGCCGGCTTCATCTCCAACCCGACGCCGTTTTCCTTTGTCATCAGCGGCTCTCGCCAGGACGACCGGCGCGCCGTCGATGATCTGGAGGAAAGCTACATCGACGATGGCGTCGCGCCCGGCAACGCCGTCTCCCAATACGACCTGCGCCGCTACGACTACCATCGCCGCCGGTTCAGCTACGGCGCGGAACTCGATTTCCAACCCAACGACGATCACAGCTACTACGCACGCGGCGGCGTGGCCGGCTATACCGAGGCGCAGCACAAGAATTTTCTGCTGTTCACCAATCTTTCGGCCAGCGAAGTCACCGATGGAAGCGCGCCGCCGATCGCGGTCGATCCCAATAATCCCAACGGCTATCTGGTCACCACCAACCCCGACATCGCGCTCACCGACGAGGAGGAGGTTCACCGCAACACGATCTTCGCCATCGGCGGGACCGACAGGTTCGGCGACGTCCAGCTCGACTACCGCGGCGCCTACAGCCGCGCGACCTTCCATATCCGCCGCAACATCGGCGCGGATTTCATCGCGCCGGCGGACCCCAACGCAGCGCCCATTCCGTTCACCTACGATAATGTCACGACGCCGAACTATCCGATCTTCGGCTTGCCGTCCGGTTTCAACGTCAACGATCCGGGCGCCTACGCGCTCGCCGACCTCACCAATGCCCAGGACTACGATATCGACGAGGAATACTCCGGAGCGGCCAATCTCTCCTTCCCGCTCGCCTTCATCAACGACAGCAGTCGGCTGAAGGTTGGCGCGGAAGTCCGATTGCGCGACAAGAGCGCCACCGAGATCGACCAGACCTACATCGTGCCGCCGCTGTCGCTGGCCGGCCTGTCGGGACCGGCGCTTACCTACTACAACGGCCACTACAGCAACGGCCCCCAGGTCGATCTCTACGCCGTCCGCAATCTGATCAATAGTGGCGCGGCGGTCCTGAACCCAGACCCCACTCTGACCGGGTTCAATCCCACCAGCTTCATCACCGCCATCGAGAACATCTACGCCGGCTACGCCCAGTACACGACCACGGTCGGCAAGTTCGGCCTGCTGGCCGGGGTGCGCGTCGAGGCGACCAACGCCATCTATGGCGGCTTCGTCCAGACCACCAATCCCGACGGAACGATCGCCAACGCCTTCCTGTCGCGTCCTGTCGACTACATCAACGCCTTCCCGACCGTTCAGGCAAAATACAGTTTCACCCCCACCCTCATCCTGCGCGCCACCTATTCGAGCGGCCTCGCCAGGCCCGGCTTCGAGCAGAACAGTACCGCCGCTTCGGTGGATCGCACGGCCAGCCCGATCGCCATCACCCGCGGCAATCCCAACCTCCAGCCGACGTTCGGCAACAATTTCGACCTGTCCCTGGAATACTACCTCGCCAATGGCGGCATCGTTTCGCTGTCTGCCTTCGACAAGGAATTTCGCAACTACATCGTCCCCCGGATCTCCAACGGGATCACCACCGATCCCCTGGCGCCGGGGGAACTGGCCAACGTCACCACCTTTCTCGACATCCCCACCGCCTACGCGCGCGGTGTCCAGGCCGCCTACCACCAGAAGTTCGTCTGGCTGCCCAAACCCTTCGACGGGTTCGGCGTCGAGGCCAATCTGACCCTGGTCGATTCCAGGATCCAGGAATACAGCGCCGCGCAGTCGATCACCGGTTTGGCGCAATACGGCCTGCTGCCGGGCACCTCTCAGGTGACCTGGAACCTGGCCGGCTTCTACGAGGCCTATGGCATCGAGACCCGCATCGCCGCCGAATATGTCAGCCACAGCCTGTTCGGCCTGGGCGGCGATCAGTCCCTCGACACCCTCCAGGACAGCCGCCTCACCGTGGACCTGACCGCCAGCTACAAGGTGAACCCCCACTGGACCGTCTATTTCGACGCGAAGAACCTGACCAACGAACCCCTGCGCTACTACGAAGGCAGTCCCAATCGGCCGATCCAACGCGAATTCTACGACATCACCTACGAAGGCGGCGTGCGGGCCAGCTTTTAGAAGGATAAGGGATATTCCATGAAGGCCGACCGCCGCCTCTTCGCCGCCCTCCTTATCGGCCTGTCCAACGCGGCGGCCTGCCACGCGCGCCCGGCGGCGGCGGCCGACAGCGCCGTGCCCCGCTACGCCCACGTCGTCGTCATCGTCGAAGAGAACAAGACCTACGGCCAGATCCTCGATCCGGCCAGCGCCCCCAACATCGCCGCCCTGGCCGCCAAATACGGGAACGCCACGCGGTTCTTCGGGGAGGTTCATCCGAGCGAAGCCAACTATGTAGCCATCCTGGGCGGCGACACCTTTGGCATCCACGACGATGACGGCTTTAGCTGCCGCGCCGGCTCGGCCGGAGCCTTCTGCGGCGGATCGGCGGCGCCCGGCTATGCCGATCACACCATCAGCGCGCCGCACCTCGGCGAGCAACTTGAAGCGGCGGGGCTGACCTGGAAGGGCTACTACCAGAGCCTTCCGGCCCCTGGCTCGCTCGTCTTCACCGCCAGCGATCCGGCTTTCGACAACGGGACCCGGAAGACCGCCCTCTACGCCTCCAAGCACTCGGGCTTCCTGAATTTCGCCTCCGTCCAGTCCGATCCGCGGCGAGGCGAGCAAATCGTCGATTTTGGCCGATTGGACGCCGATCTGGCCGCGAACGCTCTGCCCAACTTCGCCTTCATCGTTCCAAACCAGTGCAACGAGATGCACGGCCTGCATGGTCCGAACATCCCCGCCGATTGCGACGGCGGCAATGTCGCCGCCCTCATCCGGCGTGGGGACGCGTTCACCGGCCAGTTGGTCAAGAAAATCCAGGCCACCGTGGCGTGGAAGTCGGCCGAGAATTTTGCGATCGTCATCACTTTCGACGAGGGCTCCGGCAAGACCCGCGAGGGGTGCTGCGCGGTGACGCCAAATGCGCCGTCCAACTTCGGCGGCGGCCATATCCCAACCGTTGTCATCGCCAACCACGGTCCGCGCGGCGTGGAGGACGCGACGCCCTACAACCACTATTCGCTTCTGCGCACATTGGAGGACGCCTTCGGGATCGAGGCCCATCTGGCCCACGCCGCCGACGCCGACAAGGGCGTTGTCGCCATGACCCGCCTGTTCGCGGTGAGCGAGGGCGCGGTCGGGCGTTGACGGCACCCATGGATCGGTTGACTTTGCCGCTTCGAAGCCTTGCTATTCGATCCCGTTGACGGGGCGGCGGCGCGTCCCCCGCTTCGGGCAAGGGGAGGTGGGCGTTGAGCTTGAATCGCATCATCGCCGCCGCCGTCGCCCTGGTCGTGCTGCTCGCTGTTCTGACCGGTCTTTTCGCCTACACCTACGTGGGCGCTGGGCGGCAGAGCCGCTTCTGGGTGACCCATACCCATAAGGTGATCGAGCGGAACCTGGCGCTGTTCTCCCTGGTCCAGGACGCCGAGACCGGTGAGCGTGGCTATCTGATCGCCGAGGAGGTTCAATATCTCCAACCCTTCCACGACGCCGAACGGAAGATCCCCACGGCCGGGAAAGACCTCGCCGCCTTGGTCGCCGACAACACCGACGAGACGGCGCGCGTTGGCGAACTGAACCAGACCATCGCGCGGCGTCTGGCGCGCCTGGACGCGTCGGTCGCGCTGGGCGAGTCGGGCCGTTTCGACGCGGCCCGCGCCATTTTGCGCACCGGCGAGGGCCACCGACTGATGGCCGCGATTCGCCAGCAGTCCCGGGCGATCTCAAGCGCCGAACAGACCCTGCTGGAGCGGCGCGTGGCGGCGGCCTCGCTCGCCGAACGGAGCAATCTGGTCATCGGCCTCGTCCTGGCTGCTCTCGCCCTCCTGGGCCTGGCGGGTGCGGTGTTCTATCTGGCCCGCGCAAACCGCCGCCTGATCGCGGCGGTGCAGGAGGCCGGCGCCGCACGGGCCGCGCGCGAGGCGGGCGAGGTCCTGGTTCAGGCGGTGTTCGCCAACGCGCCGGACTATCTCTTCGTGCTTGAGGTCCAGGACGGCGGACGTTTTGTGGTCGGCGACGTCAATCCCGCCTTCGAGCGGGCGCTGCGCGTCTCGGCCGCCGATATTCGCGGTCGATCCATCGCCGATCTTCTGCCGGCCTCGGCGGCCGAGCCACTGCTGGCCCACTACCGCCGGGTGCTGGCCGCCAACAAGCCTGTGCTGACCCGGGACGTCCTGCCCGACACGCCCGCCGGCCCGCGCACCTGGGAATCGATCCTGTCCCCGGTCAGGAACGCCGCCGGCAAGACCGACCGGATCGTGGGATCGGTGCGCGACATCACCTCGCGGGTCAAGACCGAGGAGCGCCTGCGCGAGGCGCAACGGATGGAGGCGGTCGGCCATCTCACGGGTGGCTTGGCCCACGACTTCAACAATCTGCTGCAGGTGATCCGCGGCAATCTGGAACTGCTGGAGCCGGCGGTCGAGGGCGACGCCGCGGCTCAACGCCGGCTCGCCAACGCCGTGCATGGCGCCGACCGGGCCGCCCAGCTCACCCGCCAGCTTCTGGCCTTCGCCCGCCGCCAGCCGCTCGAACCGAAGGTCATCAATCTGGCCCGCCTGGTCGGCGACATGACCGAGCTTCTGCGGCGCACCCTTGGCGAAGGGGTGCAGGTGGAGACAGTCATCGGCGGCGGGCTGTGGAACACCCTGGCCGACCCGGCCCAGGTCGAAAGCGCCATCCTCAACCTGGCGATCAACGCCAGGGACGCCATGCCGGGTGGCGGGCGCCTGACCGTGGAGGTCACCAACGCCTCCCTCGATGAAGCCTATGTCCGGCGGGCGGACGGCTTGGCGGCGGGGCAGTATGTGCTGATCGCGGTCTCCGACACCGGCGAGGGAATGGACGAGGCGACCCGCAAGCGGGTCTTCGAACCCTTCTTCACCACCAAGGCGGAGGGCAAGGGAAGCGGGCTGGGCCTGGCCATGGTCTATGGCTTCGCGCGCCAGTCGAACGGCCACATCCAGATCTACTCCGAACCGGGCCAGGGCACCACGGTGAAGATCTATCTGCCCAGATCGCGGGAGGCGGTCGCGGCGAGCGGCGAGGCGGCGCCCCTGCCGGCCCAGGGCGCCGATCAGACCATCCTGGTGGTCGAGGACGAGGATGCCGTGCGCGCCGCCGCCGTCTCGACCCTCGAGGCTCTGGGCTATCGCTGCCTGGAAGCGGCGGACGCGGGGGCCGCGCTCGCCCTGCTGACCGCCGGCGAGCGGGTGGATCTGGTGTTCTGCGACGTGGTCATGCCCGGCGATCTGAAGGCTCGCGACTTCGCCGAGCGCGTCCGGGTCCTGGCGCCCTATCTGCCGATCCTGTTCACGTCCGGCTACACCGAGAACGCCATCGTCCACCACGGGCGCTTGGACGAGGGCGTCAATCTGCTTTCCAAGCCCTATGCCCGTGACGATCTCGCCAGGCGGGTGGCCCAGCTCGTGCGGCGGGCCGGCCCGACCTGAAGGCGTCATCCACCGACCAGATTCAGTCCGGGTCCGGTCGGCGGCGCGCCGCCTCCGACGCTCAGCGCCCTCTGCATCCACACCGTATCCACCCATCGGCCATGCTTGAAACCGACCGAGTGGCAGACGCCGGACGGGGTGAAACCGAGGGTGCGATGCAGGCCGATGGAGGCGGCGTTGGCGCTATCGCCGATTACCGCCGTCATCTGGCGAAGGCCCATGTCTTCGCAGGCGGCGATCACCGCGCCGAGCAGGGCCTTGCCGACTCCGCGCCCCGCCGCGGAAGGAGCGACATAGACGCTGTCTTCGGCGGTATAGCGATAGGCGGCGCGCGGCCGAAACGGCGCGGCATAGGCAAAGCCGATCAGTCCCTTCCCCTCTTCGGCGACCAGATAGGGTAGGCGCAGCGCCGTCACCGCCGCGATCCGCCCGGCGATATCCTTCACGTCCGGGGGTGTCTCCTCGAAAGTGCCCAGGCCATGCAGCACATGATGGCCATAGATCGCCGCGACGGCGGTGGCGTCGGCGGCGTTCGCCGATCGCACGATCATCGCGCCGCCCCTTCTCCTTGCGTGGCCCAGATCGCGAAGGCGTAGTCGAGGGCGATCTCCTTGAGATGATCGAAGCGCCCCGAAGCGCCGCCGTGGCCGGCCTCCAGGTTGATTTTCAGCAGCACCGGGCGGCCGCTGGTGCTGTGCTCACGCACGCGCGCGATCCACTTTTCCGGCTCCCACCAGGTGACCCTGGGATCGGAAAGGCCGCCGTGCGCCAGGATGGCGGGATAGTCCCTGGCCGCCACATTGTCGTAGGGGCTGTAGCTGGCGATGTAGTCGTAGGCTTTCGGGTCCTCCAGCGGGTTGCCCCACTCCGGCCATTCGGGCGGGGTGAGCGGCAGGCTCACATCGCTCATGGTGTTCAGGACGTCCACGAAGGGGACCGCCGCGACCACCGCCGACCACAGGTCGGGACGCATGTTGGCCACCGCGCCGACCAGCATGCCGCCAGCCGACCCGCCATAGGCCACGACCTTGCCGACCCGCCCATATCCCTTCGCGATCAGGTGCTCGGCGCAGGCGATGAAGTCGGTGAAGGTGTTCTTCTTGTTGAAACCTCGCCCATCAAGGAACCATCCCCAGCCCTTGTCCGAGCCGCCCCGCACATGGGCGCTGGCCCAGATCCAGCCCCGATCCACCAGGCTGAGCGCCTGGGTCGAGAAGGTCGCGGCCTGGGGATGGCCGTAGGCGCCATAACCGTAGAGCATCAGCGGGGCCGAGCCATCCAGGGGAGTCTCCTTGCGCATCAGAACGGTGATCGGAACCTGCTCCCCGTCGGGCGCCGGCGCGTAGAGCCGCCGCGTTTCATAGAGGGCCGGATCGTGGCCGGAGGGGATTTCCTGGGTCTTGCGCAGGGTGTGGACGCCGCTCGTCATATCGTAGTCGAACCATTGGCGAGGCGTGGTCGGCGACTGATAGACAAAACGCATGACCGCCGTGTCGTATTCGTAGCCAGGGCTGAGCGAGAGGGCATAGGCCGCCTCGTCGAAGGCGATCGCATGCTCCGCACCGTCCCGCGCCATCACCACCAGAGCGTCGCGGGCGTTCTCGCGCTCCAGACGCACCAGATGGCTTTTGAAGGCCGCGACGCCGACGATCAACCGGCCCGGCTCGTGAGAGATCCAGCCCTCCCAGGTCGCGGCGTGGGGATGCTCCGCCCGCGAGCCCATCAGCTTGAAGTCCACCGCTCCGCCGTCATTGGTCCGGATCACCCAATGGTCGCCCCAGTGGTCGAGATCGTAGCGGACCCCGACGCGGCGCGGTTCGGCGACCACCGGTGCGGCGGTGGGGTCATCGGCGCCGATCAGCCATGTCTCGCTGGTCTCCTGATTCTGGGCGACAATCAGAATGTGGCTGTCATCGGCCGTGACGCCGACGCCGAGAAACATGCCCTCGTCCGCCTCTTCATAGACGAGCACGTCTTCGCCCCCCCGCGCCGGGCGACGGAAGACCTTGGCGGGCCGGGCGTTCTGGTCGCGCCAGACCCAGAACAGCCAGAGCGAGTCCGGCGAAAAGGCGAAATCGCCGGTGGCGTTCTCCGGACCCGCGGCCAGCACCTCCCCCGTGGCCAGGTCGCGAACCAGAATGCGGTGATATTCCGAACCCTGCTCATCGACCGCCCAGGCGTAGAGGGTGTGATTGGGGGCGTGCGCGGCCCCGTCCACGGAATAGTAGGGCTTGCCAGCCGCTTCCGCGGCCTCGTCCAGCAGAACCTCCTCGACGGCGCCCACGCCGCGCGGCCGGCGGACGTGGCGCGGGTGCTGCGCGCCCAGCTCATAGCGGCTGAAATAGTCGAACGGTCCGTCGGGGGTGGGAGGCGAGGCGTCATCCTCCTTGATCCGTCCCTTCATTTCCTCGAACAGGCGCTCGCGCAGGGGGAGCGTGGACGCCAGAACCTCATCCAGGTAGGCGTTCTCGGCCTCCAGGTGTTCGCGCACCTCCGCCTTCACCACCGAGGGATCGCGCAGCACGGAGCGCCAGTTGTCATCCTTCATCCAGGCGTAGTCGTCGATCCGCGTGCGGCCAAGCTGGACGATGCCCATGGGGTCCTTGCGGGGGACGGGGGGTGTAGGGACTATCATGGCCGTTACGCGCCGCGCCACCCATAGTTGAAGCTCAAGTTCACGCGGGGCGTCTTGGCGCGGTTAGGCAAGACTTCGTGCCGGAGCCAGCTTTCCCAGATGAACACCGCCCCCGGCGCCGGCGTCAGGGTGACGAACGACGCCGCGGCCTCCCCCGCGTCCGGCCGCCTCGGCGGGGCGGCCATCATCAGC
>JALYTR010000020.1 GCA_030854165.1 Pseudomonadota bacterium
GGCTTGGTTCGCCGCCCTGGCGCTGATGAGCGCGGCGGCGACGGCGCTGGTCGCCTACGCGCTGAAGGCGCTGTTGCCGAGCTGAGGCGAATGCGGGCATGAGGGCGTAATGCCGCCCGCCTGCCGCCTCTATCTGATCAGCCCGCCAGCGATCGAGGATCTGGCCGCCTTCGCGCGCACCCTGGACGAGACGCTGGCGGCGGGCGACGTGGCGGCCTTGCAGGTGCGCCTCAAGGATGCGCCCGACATAACCATCGCGGCGGTCGTTGCGGCGCTGGCGCCCATCGCCCGCGCCCACGAGGCCGCCCTGATCCTGAACGATCGTCCCGACCTCGCCGCGCGCCTGGACTGCGATGGCGTTCACATCGGCCAGCAGGATGGATCGGTGGAGGAGGCGCGCCGGCTGATGGGCAAGGATCGCATCGTCGGCGTCACCTGCCACGACAGCCGACATCTGGCCATGGAGGCGGCCGAAGCGGGGGCCGACTATGTGGCCTTTGGGGCCTTCTTCCCCACCAAGACCAAGGCGACGTTCCACACGCCCGATCTGGAAATTCTGTCGATCTGGCGGGAAGACATGCTGATTCCCTGCGTCGCCATCGGAGGGATCACAGTTGAGAACTGCCGGCCCCTGGTCGCCGCCGGCGCTGACTTCCTGGCCGTGTCGGCGGGCGTGTGGGCTTTTTCTGACGGCCCCGCAGCGGCGGTTCGGGCGTTCGGCGCGGAATTGGAGCGCGGGCTTCCAACTCGCCCCTGAAATTCCTATTGGCTCCGACGCCCGCCTTGCTTCGCGCCCCCCCCTCCCCTAGGGTCCGCGCCCGCGTTTCCGGCCCCCTCCCTCGCATCGAGACCCTTGCATGAAAGTCAACGGCAACGCCATCAAGGTGGGCAATGTGATTCAGCACGACGGCGGGTTGTGGCTGGCGGTCAAGACGGCGCATGTGAAGCCGGGCAAGGGCGGCGCCTTCGCCCAGGTGGAGCTGAAGAACCTGATCGACGGGCGCAAGCTCAACGAGCGGTTCAGATCGTCCGACACTGTCGAGAAGGTGACCCTGGAGCAGAAGGCGTTCCAGTACCTCTATGAGCAGGGCGAGGCTCTCGTCTTCATGGACCAGAAGACCTACGACCAGATCGAGCTGCAAAAGGACTTCGTGGGCGACGACCAGGTCCGCTTCCTGGCCGACGGCATGGTGGTTTCCCTGGAATTCCACGAGGAACGGCCGATCGGCATCGAACTGCCCGAAAGCGTGGTGCTGGAGGTGGTGGAGACCGAGCCCACCGTGAAGGGCCAGACCGCGTCGTCCTCCTACAAGCCGGCCAAGGCCTCCAACGGCATGCGGGTGATGATCCCGCCCTATATGAGCGAGGGCGAGCGCATCCTGGTCTCCACCGAAACCGGCGAATACATGCGCCGGGCCGACTAGCCCCAAGCGTGTCCACCCCCACCGCGCTCGTCAAGGTGATGATCGGCGCCGCCCGCAAGGCCGGGCGGACCCTGGCGCGCGATTTCGGCGAGGTGGCCGAGCTGCAGGTCTCCAAGAAGGGCGCCGCCGACTATGTCTCGGCCGCCGATCTGAAGGCCGAGCAGACGGTGTTCGAGGAACTGCTGCGCGCCCGACCGGGCTATGGGTTCCTGGGCGAAGAGAGGGGCATGATCGAGGGCACCGACAAGACCCACACCTGGATCGTCGATCCCCTGGACGGCACCACCAATTTCCTGCACGCCATGCCGCACTTCGCGATCAACATCGCCCTGCGGCGCGAAGGGGTAATCGTCGCCGGCGTGACCTACAATCCGGCCAACGCCGACCTCTTCTGGGCCGAGCGCGGGCGCGGGGCCTTTCTGAACGACCGGCGCCTGCGGGTCGCCGCCCGCACCCGGTTCGAAGAAGCGGTGATCGCCACCGGAATCCCGTTCATGGGCCATGGCCAGCACGGCCGGTTCCTTAAGGAACTGCACCAGATCACCCAGCGGGTCTCCGGCGTGCGCCGATTCGGCGCCGCGGCCCTGGACTTGGCCTGGGTGGCGGCGGGCCGGTTCGACGGCTTCTGGGAGCGCGACCTCAACGCCTGGGACATGGCGGCGGGCGTGCTGCTGGTCACCGAGGCCGGCGGACGGGTCACCGACGCCGACGGGGGAGAGGATCCGTTGGCCGCGGGCTCGATCTGCGCTGGGAACTCGGAGATGCACGCGGCGCTGCTGGAGAGGCTGAGGGCGGCGGGCTAGGGGGCGGTCACCGCGATCACCTTGATCTCCTCCACCCGCCCGCCGGCTTCGAAATCCACCACGTCGCCGACTTCCGCGCCGTCCAGGGCGCGGGCCAGGGGGGCGGTCCAGGCGATCAGGCCGGCCGGCGGATCGGCTTCGTCCTCGCCGACAATGGCGATATCGCTGGTGACGGAGCCACGCGCGATGGTGGCGCGGGCGCCGAAAGCGACGACGCCAGGGGCGGGGTCCGCCGGGACGATCCGCATGGTGGCGTGGCGGGCGACCCAGTAGCGCAGGTCGCGGCGGATGAGCGCGATGGCCTCCTCGCCCGGCGCGGCGGCGAGCTGGCCTTCAAGGGCGGCGACGGCCGCCTCGATCAGAGCGGCGCCCCTGGGCGTGACGAAGTTGGGCGCGAGGCTGACCGGCCGCTCCAGGGGCGGCGGAGGCGGCGCGTCGTCCATCTCCTTCACAAAGGCGCGGCTCATGGCTCTTTCCTTCCCGAGGGACGGAGTGTCCGCGCTTCGTCCCGGCGCCGCAACGGAAATCTTTGCGGGATTCTTTGACGTTGCAACGCCCGGCGCGCGGCGCCATGGTGGCGCTTGCCTGTTGGGTCGCCATGTACTGCGGTCTCAACGCGAGTGATCGGCGACGTCCATCGCACCGGTGTTTTTCGCTTCCTGGCGTCTCCGCGTTCGAGCTTTGCGTTCGCCTTTGTCACCAACATCGCGTCCAACCTCCTTGGCGGGGTCTGACGCCTCTCGGGAGGGACCACATCATGACCTATCGAACCGTGCGCATCGCGCCCGCCATCGCCGCCGCCACCCTGGCCGCGCTGGCCGCCTGTTCGCCGAAGGCGTCAGCGCCGCCGGCCGCCGGCACCTCCAAGGATGTCGCCGCGATCAAGGCCGGCGAGGCGCAATTCAATGCCGACTACAAGGCGCGCGCCGCCGATAAGATCGTGGCCGGGCCCGCCGACCTTGTCGGCTACGTGCCCTTCACGCCGGTGCAGAACGGCCCCGGCGACGCCAAGGCGATGGCCGCCGAATTCAAGGCCGACCCGGCCTTGTCGGTGACCCTCACGTCGGACCGGGTCGAGGTCGCCGAATCGGGCGACCTGGGCTACTCGGTGGGCCATTTCGAACGGGACGCCACCAACCCGAAGACCCACGCGGTGGAGCATGGGACCGGCGGCTATGTCACCGCATACCGCAAGGAGGCGGACGGAAGCTGGCAACCCGTGGCCTACGCCGTTTCGCCAGGCCCCCCCGCGCCCGCGCCCGCCGCCAAGCCCTGAGGAGGGACATGTTGAGCCCGGCGTCCACCCGGGTGGTCCGGGACTGGCGCCGCGACAGTCGCCGGCGGGAGAGCTACAAGCCGCGCGATGGCGACGTGGTAACCGGCGCCGCGCCGAAGGTCGGGACGACGTTGACTCAGTGGATCGTCAGCCCCCTGATCTTCGGGTCACCGGAGGTTGGGCCGATGATCGGGCTCATCGGCTGGCTGGAAGGCGGACGGCGGCTGGCCGGCGAGCGAGGATCGGCGAGCGACTGAGAGGGGCCTCGCCGCCATTGGACGCGCTTAACGCGCGCACCCGCCCATTCAGCCGATCAGTTCACGGAACGTCTCCAGATCGAGGTTGCCGCCGGAGACGATGGCGACGATCGGGCCCCCGCCGGCCTTTCCGGTCAAGGCGGCGGCGAGCGGCAGGGCGCCGGCGCCCTCGGCGACGATGCGCGCTTTTTCCGCCATCAGGCGCATGGCGGCGCGCGTCTGATCGAGGCTGACCACGATGGCGCCATCGGCCACCGGCGCCATGCGCTCCCACATCCGCGGAAAGACGCTGCGCCCGCCCGCTCCATCCACGAAGGAGGCCCGCCAGTCCTTGAATTGGCGCGGCGCTCCCGCGGCGAAGGAGAGGGCGAAGGGGGCGGCCGTCTCCGGCTCCGCGCCCCATACCTTGACCTGCGGCTTCAGCGCCTTGATCGCCGCCCCGACGCCGGCGATGAGCCCGCCGCCGCCGATGGCGACGATGACCGCCTTGGTGTCGGGAGCATCCTCCAGAATCTCCAGGCCCATGGTCGCATGGCCGGCGATGAAGTCGTGATCGTCGAACGGGTGAACCAGCGTCCCCTCCATGCCCGGAAAGGCGTGATCCTCCAGCGCCGTCCAGGCCACCTCGAAGGGAACGGCTATCAGCTTCGCGCCCAGCGCCTTCATCCGTTCGATCTTGGCCTTCGGCGCGGTCTCGATGACGACGACGGTGCAGGCGACGCCCGCCTTTCTGGCCGCATGGGCGACGCCCTGTCCGGCGTTGCCGGCGCTGATCGTCCATACCCCCCGCGCGCGCGCCGCCGGGCTCAACATTGCCACCGCGTTCACCGCCCCGCGAATCTTGTAGGCGTTAGTCGGCTGGAGATTCTCCAGCTTCAGCCGGATATCGGGAAACCCCGGCCCCAGGTCGAGCCGCACCAGCGGCGTACGCAGAACCTCGCCGGCGATCCGCCCTTGGGCCTGGCGTATTTCGGCCAGAGTGATTGGGCGGATGGGGGGGAGCTGGGGCGCGGGCATCGGGGACTTCCTTGCGGGATCGCTCACCGCATCCTGCGGCGGCGGTAGAATGAATGCAAAACGATCGGGGCGATTTTCTGCTAGGGGGAGAGCGACATGCAAAGACGGGGCGTCATTCTGGCGGGGGGAACGGGCACGCGGCTCCACCCGCTCACCATTTCGGTGAGCAAGCAACTCATGCCGGTTTTCGACAAGCCGATGATCTACTACCCGCTCTCGACCCTTATGCTGGCCGGAATCCGCGAAATCCTCATCATCACCACCCCTGGTGAGCAGGCCGCGTTTCGCCACCTGTTGGGGGACGGATCGCGATGGGGATTGTCGCTGGCCTACGCGATCCAGCCCAGGCCCGAAGGTCTCGCCCAGGCCTATCGCATCGCGGCGGCCTTTCTGGACGGAGCGCCATCGGCCCTGATCCTGGGTGACAATCTCTTTCATGGGGCCAATCTGCAGGCGCTTCTCCAGGGCGCCAACGCCCGCGCGGAGGGGGCGACGATCTTCGCCTACCAGGTTAAAGATCCTTCCCGCTACGGGGTGGTGTCGTTCGACGCTGCGGGAAAGGCGGTGGCCATCGACGAAAAGCCGCCCCGCCCGCGGTCGAACTGGGCCGTCACCGGCCTTTATTTCCACGATCGGCGGGCGGTCGATCTGGCGGCCGATCTGCGGGCCTCGGCGCGCGGCGAACTGGAGATCACCGATCTGAACCGCGCCTATCTCGAGGCCGGCGACCTGAACGTCGAGAAGCTGGGACGCGGTCACGCCTGGCTCGACACCGGCGCCCACGGCGCCCTGCTGGACGCCGCGATGTTCGTGCGGATCGTGGAGGAGCGTCAGGGGGTGAAGATCTGCTGCCCCGAGGAGATCGCCTGGCGCCAGGGCTATATCGGCGACGCCGAACTCGAGGCCCTTGCCTCGCCCCTGCGCGCCAGCGGCTATGGCGATTATCTCCTGTCCCTGCTGGCGGAAGGACGGGGGCGGTGAGGCGCGATCACCCTGGCTTTGACGACGCTATTGACCACGCGCGGCCACGCTGAAGATGAAGGCGCTCGTGACGGGGGGCGATGGGCAGTTGGCGAGGGCCTGGGCCGCCGCGGCCCCCGCGGGATGGACGGTCACCGCGCTTTCCCGCCAAAGCCTCGACATCGGCGATGAGGGGGCGGTCCGGGCGGCGGTGGCGCGGCTGGCCCCTCATCTGATCCTCAACGCCGCCGCCTTCACCGCCGTCGATCGGGCCCAGAGCGAGCCCGAGGAAGCCTGGCGAGTGAACCGCGACGGCGCCGCTCACCTGGCCAGGGCCGGCGCAAAAATTGGCGCCCGCGTGGCGCACATCTCCACCGATTTCGTCTTCAATGGCCGCTCGGGCCGGCCCTACCGACCGGAAGATCCCCCCTCGCCGCTGGGTGTCTATGGCGCCTCGAAACTGGCCGGCGAGGCGGCGGTGCTAGCGGCGGCGCCGCGCGCCCTGATCGTGCGCGCCGCCTGGCTCTATTCGCGCCACGGCGCCAACTTCCTGACCACCATGCTGCGGCTGATGGGCCAGGGGGCCGAGGTGCGGGTGGTGGCCGACCAGATCGGCACGCCGACCTCGACCGATTCCCTTGCCGTCAGCCTGTGGAAGCTGATCGAAGGGCAAGCGAACGGCATGTTCCATGTCACTGACGCGGGCGTTGCCTCCTGGTACGACTTCGCCCAGGCCATCGCCGAAGAGGCGCTCGACGCGGGCCTGCTCGGCCAGGCCCCCCGCGTCATCCCGATCGCCACCGCCCAGCGCCCCACGGCCGCCGCCCGTCCAGCCTTCAGCGTGCTGGACAACACCGCGACCTGGAAGTGGCTCGGCCGTGCCGCGCCGCATTGGCGAGCGTCCCTTCGTCGTGTTCTGGCCGCGATGAGGGACTGAACGAAGGGGTCGGCATGTCATGCCCAAGGGCTGTTCCGCTCCAAAGAAAAAAAGCGGTCGATCGAAAAGAAATCATTTTGGGGGGCGCCCGCTTGTGTTACACGGCAGTCGGGCTAATGCCGTTCAGGGACGGCGGACTATCGGGGAAAACGAACATGAACATCCAGAATCTGTTGGTCGGCGGGGCCATGGCGATCGTTACCCTGGCCGCGACGACCGCCGCGAGCGCGGCGACGTTTCTGTATACCGTGGCTGACACCTCGGGCACGATCCTTTCGGGGCAGTTCACCACGGACAACGCCGGCGACGTCCTGACCTTGACGGGCACATTGAGCGGCGGCGCGCTTCCGTTTACGCCGACGGGCCCGGTCACCTTGGTGGCCAACCCGAATTTTCCTGGTGTGACCACTTCGCCGGGCGCTGGCGCCGGAGGCTTTAACTATGACAACGCCTACGACGGCAGCACCGGCAACAACATTCTGACCGGGTTCGACAATAACGGATTGTTGTTCACCGTTGGCGGCATCGAATATAATCTCTTCAGCAACGGCGCCAATCCCTACCAACTCTATAACGATACCGGCGTCTATAATTTTGAAAATGTCATGTTCTCCGTCACCGCCGTTCCCGAGGCTGCGACCTGGACGATGATGATCCTGGGCATCGGCCTCTTGGGCGCCGGCCTGCGCCTGGGAAGCGGCAAGCCGGAGCGCGCGATCGCCTGACGGCTTTCGTCGGCGCGCGGAGACCGCCGACCCGATCGGCGGTCTCTATTCGACACCCGTTATCCCGGGCCCGTACGAATTGGCGGACCACGGATTGGGCGGAGGTTCCCATAGTCCGCGTGTTCGTGCGCCGCATGGCCGCGCCACGCGCCTCACGGGGCGGAGGGCGTCCTTCCAATTCACGCCCCGCGGCTCCGATCCCAGTGTTTGCGCGGGCGATCGATTTCAAATAGTTTGGCGAGGAGGGCGTCGCGGACAGGCCGGGATCGGACCTGACTGCGGGCGGGGAAAATGCCATGGGGGTTTTGGTGAATGGAATCGCCGCATTGAGCGGCGCGTCAGGCTGGTGGGCGCCCTTTTTCTCAATCTCGCCGCGCGCTGAATCTAGCGCCGGTCGAGCGCATTGACTGAAGCGGCCCGATGTTGCTCAAGCCAGACCGAGACGAGGGGCTTCGACGTTCCGGCGCCTTCATGGCCCCGCCGACGAACGACCAACGGCGGTCCGCGGGGGCCCAGGGCGTGGCGAATTCACGGCGCGCCGATTCGCGATCCACGACCATGGATGGCGATTGGGACGGCCACGAGGACTGGGCTGGTCGCTCGATCCGGCCGGAGGATGCCGATCGCGAGGGGCCCGATCACGAGATTTTGAAGGTCACGGATGCTGCTCCGGACAATCTCGCCTTGGGCGCCGCAGCGCGGCGGCTGAACGCGTCGGGCCTCAAGCGCGCGCTGGATGTCCTGGGCGCCGCCCTTGGCCTGTTGTTCCTGGCTCCCGTTCTCATCCTCGTCGCGCTGATCATCCGCATCGAGGGACGTGGCCCGATCCTGTTTCGACAACGCCGGACGGGCCACGACGGTGTGCCATTCTTCATCTACAAGTTCAGGACCATGCGGGTCATGGAAGACGGATCGACGATCGCGCAGGCGACGCCCGACGACGACCGAACGACAAGCTTTGGGGCGTTCCTGCGGCGTTCGAGCATTGACGAGCTGCCCCAGCTCTTGAACGTGCTGAAGGATGAGATGTCCCTCGTCGGCCCCAGACCGCACGCTTTGGCGCACGACACCTACTATTGCGCCGTCATCCCCGACTACGACCTGCGGTTCCTGGTCAAGCCGGGGATCAGCGGCCTAGCCCAGGTTTCGGGCTTCCGCGGCGCCACGCCGAACGATGAGACAATGGCCGCCAGAGTGGCGCTCGATCTCGACTATATCAGGCAGTGGTCCTTTGCCCTCGACGTCCGCATCCTCCTGCGGACGTTTCTGGGCGGTCCATTTCACGCGGCGGCGTACTGACCCCAAAAAATATTGAAGTCCGGATGGTGTGAGCCCCGGAAGCGCGCGCTATGCCGCGGGACGGCGCACCGGCCAGCAGAGGGCGGGGCGCCAAACTCACGGATCATGCCGCCGCGACGGCTCGGTTCCCTCTGGCCGAGCGAAGCGAAGATCCAGCGAATCCAAATCCCAGAATCATCATCGCCCACGTCGCCGGTTCCGGAACCGCCATGACACTGACATTGTCGAGCGCCAGACGGAACGGTTGAGGCGCGTTTCCGCGTCCCGGGGCCCCTTCCGGGTCGTTGACGAAGCTCAGCGTCGTCGATGTGGATGTCGCCGTGAAGATGTAATTTTCGACCTGCCAGCCCATGTTTGTCAGGCTGTTGTGGGCCGCGTTGAAATTGTAGTCCGTCGTCGGTGTCGACCCTGCGGTCACCGCGATTGTCTTTATCGGGTGGGCCGTTGGACTGGGGGCGCCTGAAATGTAGAATTGGACGTCGTATTTTTCGCCCACGATTGTCGAAAACGTCTGAGAGACGCCGCCCCCGCCCGGGCCGGCCAGAGCCAAGCTGTATGAACCGCTTTCCGGCATCCAATAGGGGCCGACATAGTCGACGGCACGGTTCGGATGACCGCCGATAACGGTCCAACCCGTGAGCTGGCTTGAACCCCCGTTCAGCAGATCGAACCCCCTATGGTTCAGGACGCACCCCGTGCAGCTCTCAAAATCGCCGTTGATGAAAGCCGCCGCGGCGGCGGCCGTCGCCCCGGTCACGATCAGGGCGGCGGTCGCCACACCTGCAAGAACAGCCCTGTTGACCTTCATTGCCCGCTCCCGCCAACCGCAGTCGAGGGCATGCGCCGACGAGCCACCCTCGCTGTGACGGCGAAAAAGCTAGGCCAAAAAACCCTTTGTTACAACCCAAGAATTGTCTGGCGGCGAAAGTCCGCCCTTCCGGGCCGGCGGCCTTCTGGAACTCGTCCGTCATCTGATCGGCTGGGGTGACACGGTGGAGATCGTCGCCCCGCAGCGGCTCAGGAGGCGGACGGTCGAGCCCCTGGAGACGGCGTTGGCGAAGCATGGGTAAAACCTTCTCCCCTTGCGGGAGAAGGTGGCGGGCGGCGCCGGATGAGGGGTTTCCACGCGCTCTCCTGGATGGGGCGAGCAAGCGGCGAGGCCGGCGCGACCCCTCATCCTTCGGCGGAGCCTGTCCTCGGCCCGGACTCCGGCCGGGGACCGGGGGCCGACCCCTTCTCCCGCAAGGGGAAAAAGGACACGCGTGAGCCCTTACCACCCATCCACGAACCGCCGCCTGGGCGCGCGGTGGGTCTGGCAAATCTTCAGCCCCTGGACGATCCAGTGGCGGGTGTCCGCCGGGTCGATGACGGCGTCGATTTCAAGCATGGCGGCGACGTTGGCGGCTTTGCCGACCGCGTAGAGGCTGGCGAGGAGCTTGGCGTAGAGGGCATCTCTGGTGGCGGGGTCGCTCTGGGCTTCCAGTTCGCGGCGGTAGCCCAGGCGCACCGCGCCTTCCAGGCCCATGCCGCCGAATTCGCCGGTGGGCCACGCGGCGCAGAAGACCGGGGCCAGGGTCGAGCCGCCGGCCATGGCTTGCGCGCCCAGGCCGTAGGCCTTGCGCAGCACCACGGCGAACATCGGCGTCCCCAGGCGCGCGGCGTTGATGAACAGGCGCGAAGTCTTGCGCACCGCTGCCGCCGCTTCGCTGGCCGGCCCGACCATGAACCCCGGCGTGTCGATGAGCGAGACCACCGGCAGGTCGAAGGCCTCGCAGAGCTGCAGGAGGCGCGAGGCCTTGTCCGCCCCGTCGCAGTCCACCGCGCCTCCCAGGCAACGCGGATCGTTGGCGATCAACCCCATGGGCGCCCCCTCAAGGCGGATAAAGCCGGTGATCATCCCTGGCGCGAAGGCGGGGCGCAGCTCCAGGAAGGAGCCCTGGTCGGCCAGGGTCTCGATCACCGCGCGAACGTCATAGACCCGCAGGCGGTTTTCCGGCACGGCGGCGCGCAGAACCCGCTGGTCGGGAACGGTCCAGTCGGCCAGCGGGCCCTGGAAATAGGCCAGCGCCTGCTTGGCCAGGCGGGTGGCGTCGGCCTCATCTTCGGCCAGGATATCGACGACGCCGTTGGCGCTCTGGACGCTCATCGGGCCGATGTCCTCGGGCGCGAAGACCCCCAGGCCGCCGCCCTCGATCATCGCCGGCCCGCCCATGCCGAGGTTGCAATCACGGGTGCAGATCAGGATCTCGCTCAATCCGGCGAACGAAGCGTTACCGGCGAAGCAGCGGCCGGAAACCACCGCGATCTTGGGGACGACGCCGGCGAGCTGGGCGAAGGCCTTGAAGCTGGGGGTGGCCAGGCCCGAGGGGCCGCCGCCATCGGTATCGCCCGGCCGCCCGCCGCCGCCCTCGGCGAACCAGACGACCGGGAGTTCCTGGGTCGCGACGATCTCCAGCAGGCGATCGGTCTTGCGGTGGTTCATATGGCCTTGAGTGCCGGCCAGGACGGTGAAGTCGTAGGCCAGGGCCGCGCAGCGCGCCCGTTCGGGGGCGAAGAGGGCGCCGTTCACCGATCCCAGGCCACAGACCAGGCCGTCGGCCGGGCTCATCGCGGTGAGTTCCTCCATCGAGCGGCGGCGGCGCTGGGCCGCCAGGGCAAAGGCGCCATATTCCAGGAAGGTGCCCGGATCGACCAGGTCGTCGATGTTCTCGCGCGCCGTGCGCTGGCCGCGCGCGCGGCGGCGCGCCACCGCCTCGGGACGGGCCTCGTCGTTAACGATCCGCCAGCGCTCATTGACCTCGGCGAGGTCGGGGCGGATGCGATCGGAATCGGGAGCGGCCTCGTCGTTGGCCGTCCCGCCTTCAATCGCATCCGGCGCGATGAAGGCGATTGCCTGGCCCTTGGCCAGCACGGCGCCCTTGTCCGCCGCGAGGCGCGCCACCCGTCCGCTGACCGGCGCGGCCACCACATGCTCCATCTTCATGGCTTCGAGGATGGCGACGGTCTGGCCCTGGCGCACCAGGTCGCCCTCGCTGACCTCGATGGCGCCAACGGTGGCTTGCAGCGAGGCGGTGATCGCCATGGCGCCTTCGATGGTCTCGGCCGGGGTCGGCGTGGGCGCCGGGGGCGTGGCGTCATAGGCGCGGACGGGCAGGGCGGCGGCCCGTTCGATCAGCGCGCCGGCATGGTCCTCGACGAACCGCGTGGTCGCCGCGCCGGCCAGGACCGCTGGCTGGGCGAGAAGGGCGCGCAGGACGCCGATGTTGGTCTCCACCCCTTCTATGCGGAACTCGGCCAGGGCGCGCGCGGTGCGCGCCGCCGCGGCTTCCAGGGTCGCGCCCTTGCCGATCACCTTGGCGAGCAGAGAATCGTAAGCGGGACTGGCCTGGTAGCCGGCGTAGCCGTAGCCATCGACGCGCACGCCCGGGCCAGAGGGCGGCTCGTAGGCGACAAGGACGCCGCCGGCGGGGGTCGCGTCGCCGTCCGCCGTCGGGGTTTCCAGATTGACCCGCGCCTGGACCGCGAAGCCCCGGGCCGGCGGCGTCGCGGTAAGGCCGAGGTCGATCAGGCTCTCGCCGGCGGCCAGGCGGATCTGGATCTGGACGAGATCCAAGCCCGTGACCTCCTCGGTGATCGTGTGTTCGACCTGAAGGCGGGCGTTGGCTTCGATGAGGGCGAAGTCGCCGCTCTCGGTGTCGAGCAGGAACTCGACCGTGCCCAGGGTTCGGTAGCGAACCGCCGCCGCCAGGGTCACGGCCGCGTCGAACATCGCGGCGCGCAAATCGGCGCGGAGATTCGGGGTGGGCGCGATCTCCATGATCTTTTGGTGGCGGCGCTGCAGGGAACAGTCGCGGTCGCCCACAGTCAGGACGCCGCTCCGGTCGCCGGCCACCTGCACCTCGATGTGGCGGGCCTGTTCGATCAAGCGCTCGGCGTAGAGGGTATCTTCGCCAAACGCCGCCTGGGCTTCGCGGGCGGCCGCGACGAAGGCGGCTTCGATCTCGCCGGCCTGGCGCACCACGCGCATCCCCCGCCCGCCGCCGCCGGCCACTGCCTTTATGATCATCGCGGCGTCCTTGGGGAGGGCGGCGAAGAAAGCCTGTATATCGGCGAGGCTCGCCGCGCCGTCCGTGCCGGGTAGCACTTGCACGCCGCATTTCACCGCCAGGGCCCGCGCCCTGGCCTTGTCGCCAAACGCCTCAAGGGCCTCGGGAGAGGGGCCGATGAAGGCGATCCCGGCGGCGGCGCAGGCGCGGGCGAAGGCGGCGTTTTCGGCCAGGAACCCATAGCCGGGATGAAGGGCGTCGCAGCCGGCGCGGCGCGCGGCCTCGACGATCGCCTCGATATCCAGATAGGCCGCCGCTCCGGAGCCGGGCAGGGCGACGGCGCGGTCGGTGCCTTGGACGTGCAGCGAGCGGGCGTCGTCTTCGGCGAAGACGGCGAGGGTGGCGATGTCCAGCTCCGCCGCCGCGCGGGCGATTCGGATGGCGATCTCGCCGCGGTTGGCGATCAGCAGTCGCTTGAAGGTCATGGCCCACCATAGAGCCTGCGCTTGACTCTCCAAAAGGCCGGGCTAGAACAAAAAGAGAACAAATGGAGTCCGACTGGAATGTCTCACGAGGCGCGATTGGAGGTGGCGCGGGCGAAGATCGCCGCCCTCGAAGGCCGCGCCGCGCCTGGCCATGCCGTTCTGCCGTTTGGCGATCCTCGGCTGGATCCGCATCTTCCCGGCGGCGGCCTGCCGCTGGGGTGTTGGCACGAGGCGGTGGGCGAGGGACTGGAGATCGAGACCGCGGCGGCGGCGGGCGCCTTCGTCGCCGCCCTGGCCGCGCCCTTGGCCGTGAAGGGCGCGGTGGTGTGGGTGATGCGGCGAGACGATCTTCATGCGCCCGGCCTCGCCGGCCTGGGCTTTCCGGCCCGGCGGCTGATCCAGGTCAAGGCGCCGGGCGAGGCTCAGGTTTTGGCCGCCCTGGAGGACGCCCTGGGG
>JALYTR010000282.1 GCA_030854165.1 Pseudomonadota bacterium
CCTTGATCCGATCCCATTGATCGTCTCGAAACCCATAGCGACGCATCGGTCAGCTCCGAATCAGCTGACCGCCTATGAATCATGCGGAATCCCCTTTAGGAATCCACTAATTGAGGACACGCCCTAGTTCACGCGGGAGAATCGGCACCCACCGAAGCGGGGTCTCGATTTCATGCTCGTCCATGATGGCATTCTACCATCATTCCCTTTCCTCCATGCGGTGCAGTCACCATCTACCCCGATCCCCATCGGCATGGCGCGAATTATGCCAAACATCGACTTTCGCTCGCGAGCCCGTGGCCACGTGAAGGCTGCCAGAGCGTACTTGGCCACCAATGGGGAGAGCGCTGCCCAGTCTGCCTGCCTTGAACTCAGGATGGCCATTGAGGCTTTGACCTACCAGACCCTGCAAGCCTATCTCGCGGAAGTGCCCAACAACGCCATGGCGCAATGGACGCCTAAGAAGGTGATTGGACGAACTCCTTTCGGTCGATCCATACGCCGACAAGACGGCGAAGATTTATTTTGGCATAGAAGAAACGCCCGGCGTGCCGGCGAAGGAGATGCACTACCTCGGCGAAGACAAACGTTTCTCCGCCAAGTGGGCGAACAAAGCCCACAACGCCCTCGGATACTTCCTGCACGAGCCCACGATCTCGCAACATGAGAAAGGTCTTGATAAATCAGAGGAGGCCGCTCGAATCAAAGCAGCTGAAGTTCTGATCGAGCTGGAAGGCATTCTCTCGGCTACGTTGTTCAATGTGAACTTTGGAACGTTCATGACCGTGGAATGTGAGTGTGGCTTTCAGATCAAACGAAAGATGACCTTTCTAAAGGAAGGTAATCTGGTCGCTTGTGCGTCATGCGGTCGGCAGTACACCTATGAACTGAGCGATGCCGATAAGACTTGTAAATTCCAATTCATGCAGATTCCTTACAAATGCTTTAGCTGCGGCAAGGAGGCGTTCATCGACGCGCACGCGATTGAGGACCTTCCGGTCGTTGTGTGCACCTACTGCGAGGCCAAAGCCAAGATCGACGTCGCGTACCAAATCCATCCGTTGAACGAAGCTGTTGGCGCTCTCCTCGAGGAATAGGGCGGGAGTGTCGGACGTCCGACAGCCCCACCGAGATGCACCATCTTACGCAGTGGCTTTCACATGCGAGAAAATCGCTATCTTTTCAACTAGTTAACCCATACCCAACACACTCAAAAACGTGTGGCGTCGCAAGAACGGGCGGCTCGTCCAAGATCGGCGCCCCTCACGACGGCGCGGCTGAACATCGTCGTCCTACCAGTCGCCGACCCTGCCGGTGAACATCGTCCGGGTCCGCCCGCCGACCCAGACCTTTGCATCCTCGTCGCGCTCGATGAACACCCGCCCCCGCCGGCCCAGACGCGTGCCCTGGGCGGCGATGTAGGGTCCGCTGACCCGGGCCGTCGAATAGAGCCATTGGGCCAGTGACGCGTTGAGGCTTCCGGTCACCGGGTCTTCGACCACGTTTCCGTGATGGTCGGTGAACAACGCCCGCACCTCGAACGCCGCCTCGTCGCCGGGCGCATGCGCGCCGACTACGCCCACGTCCATGCGTCGGTGGTATCGAGCAAGAGGCTCGATGGCCAGAACATCCCGCGCCGACGCCAGCATGACCGCGACCCAGCCGGGGCCGTTGTCAACCCACCGCGCATCGACGATCTGGCCAAGGTCAAGCCGCAGGAACGCCGCCACCTCGGCCAGATCCGCGTCATCGACTTCGCCGGATCGGATCAAAGGCGGGGCTTCGAACGCCAGCATCCCGTTGGATCGGCGAAGGGTCACGAGGCCGGCGCCGCACTCCTGAACGATGCGGTCGCCCCGTCTTGGTTGGCCGCCGGCGGCCAGCCACGCATGGCAGCTTCCCAGCGTCGGATGACCGGCGAACGGCAACTCGCGCTCAAGCGTGAAAATCCGCAGGCGATAATCCGCCTCCGGATGCGAAGGCTCGTAGAGGAACGTGGTTTCCGACAGGTTCAACCATTGGGCTGCTCTCTGTAGAAGCGACTCCTCTATGCCTTCGGCTCGCCCGACCACGGCGACGGGATTGCCGCTGAAAACGCCGCTTCCGAACACATCGACCAGATCGAACGTCGTGGGCATCCCTACGCCGCCGCCGCCCGCTGAGGCGAGCGCCAGGCGTCCAGGAAGCTCGCCTGGTGGACGCAACTCACGGTGCAGAACGGCGCGCAGGGCTTGGCGGTCTTGTATTCGCGCGCGATATCGGCTTGGCCATAGTCACGCAGCGGTATGCCCGGCGCACCGCGCTGCTGCGAGCAGTAGTGCACCAGGCCCTCCTCGCAGATGTAGAGGTAGCGCGCCCCGGCCCGGCAGCGCCAGGCGTTGGGCTTGCCGGCCATCAGCTTCTTCTGGAACATCCAATAGTTGATGCGGTGGGCCACGGAGCCCTTGGCCATCAGCAGATCGTAAACCCGCCGCTGGCTGGCCGAGAGGGGCGCGAGGGTCCCCGCCGCGTCATGCAGCACCCCGACGGTGTGGCTGAAGCCCATGTCCTTGGCCGCCTGGCCGACCTCCAGGGCGTCCTGGGTGCGTTCCTCGGAAATGCCGAGCACCGAATTGATGTTGACGTGGAATTTGGCGTGGCGGCTCAGCAGCTTCAGCTTGCCGGCCAGGGATTTAAGGGTCTTCTTGGAGATGGCGTCGGGCTTCAGCCCGTCGATTGAGATCTGCAGTTCCTGCAGCCCCGCCGCGTTCATACCCTCGATCTTCTTGACCGTCAGCAGGAAGCCGTTGGTGATGGTGGTGGCGACCATGCCGCGGGCGCGGATGCGGGCGATGATGGCGTCGTGGCCCGGGTGGGTGAGCGGCTCGCCCCCGGTCAGGGTGACGATCTGCGTCCCCAGCCGCGCCAGGGCGTCGATGCGCGAGAGAACCTCATCGAGGGGGACTGGCTGGGAGACCTTGTCGTATTCGCTGCAATAGGCGCATTCGAGATTGCAGTAGCGGGTCACCACCACATGGGCGAGCATGGGCCGGCGCGTCGAGGCCAGGACCCGCGCGGCCACCTTCAGCCCCTCCCCCAACGTCACGCCCGCCATGCATCTCCATCCCACTGACCGGCGCCATAGATGGCCTTTACCGCCGCCCGTGTCACGCCGGGTTGTTCAGGCGGATGTGAACGGTCGTCTCGCCGGCCTTGGCCTGGAACTTCACCGACTCATAGGAGGGTTTGGCGAACATGATCCTGGGATTGTTGGTGAAGCCGTAGGCTTCGGTGGGGCCGAGCATGCCGATGTCCAACCTGTGATTGGAATTGGCGTCATGATAGACGGCCACCGCGTAGGTCCCGGGTCCGCGAAGCCAGATGCACATCTTCGTCGCCGGCGCCTGGGCCGCGACGCTCCACACCTTCAGCGCCCCGTTCTTGATCAGGAACTGGCTCTTGTCGCCCGGATAGAGCGAAGCGGTCATCAGCCCCTTGTTGGAGCGGACCCCCTCCACCACGACGGAAAGTTTCGTCGCGCCAGGAACGCCCTGGCAGTCCTCGGCGTGGGCCGCCAAAGGCGCCATCGCAAGGACGGCGAGCGCCGCGATTGAGCGCGATTGCAACAAGCTCATGCCTCTCCAGCCCTTTCCTTCGACCCGCCCTATCGCCGCGCCTCATGACCGAAATATGGTTTAGGCGCGGTGTACGGGCCGCTCAGCGGGCCAGGAAGGCGTCGATGCCGGCCTTGGTCTCGTCAAAGCCGAGGTTCTCGGCCATCCGTTCGGCCGCCAGGGCGTAGGCCCCCTCGACGGGCGCCTCGATCTGCCGCCGAGAGAGGGC
>JALYTR010000283.1 GCA_030854165.1 Pseudomonadota bacterium
ACCTAAGGGAGCTGACGGCCTAACGCAGAGCTTGTTCTTGAGAAATTGGTGTAATACGCCCTACGCGGCTCGAGAGGGAATAGCCCACCGCGCCGATGCGGCGCGACTAGTTGAGACTCGCGAAGAACCGCCGCTGTTCTTCCCAGTCCAAGGGAAGCGGACCCCTGAGCCATCGCCATCGCCGTCGTTGCCATCCTCCTGGCTGTCTTTGGGGGACCGCCCTTCGGCGGCCTGGAGTCAGGCGCTGCGGGCACCTCGCCAGCTCAGAGCGCTGTGCGCCGTCTACTTGCGCAATGCCGACGCGGCGGTGACGTCGATTTGGT
The DNA here is from genome assembly GCA_030854165.1 of Pseudomonadota bacterium. Taxonomy (GTDB): domain Bacteria; phylum Pseudomonadota; class Alphaproteobacteria; order Caulobacterales; family Caulobacteraceae; genus Acaudatibacter. Next base: position 324 of record JALYTR010000283.1, read on the forward strand.
CGGCTCTGCGCCAGCAGCGGTCATTGGGTTCCTTCAAGAAACCCGACATCCCGCCCAGCCTACTGGGTCGAAGCGCGGAGCGAACGCGCTCGCGCCGACCTCGCTACGGACCGGCGCGTGTTGGCGTATCATCCCGAGCTACCATCTCGCCGCCCATGTTGCGGTCGCTAACGCGGCGAATATCCGAACGCGCCCTTGCTTGGCCTTTGGCTCAGTAGTGAAGGAACAGATCGGGCTGCGATTCCGGGACGGCAGCTGGGATTGATGTCTTCGGTAGTGACAGCTTCCACTTTGGCGGGAAGAACAGCTCAAGCGGCTTGCTAGTCGGAGCGTAACGCGCCTTGATCCTTGAGCGGTTGCTAAGAAGTTCGGGAGCCGCCTCGCGGCAATATTTGTCGAGCTCGCAGAACAGGCCCTGGCAGTCGATGGCGTGCAACTGGCGTCCAAAAAGTCCCCCGAACGGCAACCCTAACCGTTCGAATTCTTCCTCCTGCCGATCGACCATCCAACGAATGACGTCCGAGGGGGAATAGTCTCCGAGGTCCTCGAACGCCTTGGCTAGACCGCGGATCGCACCAGGCCCAGCTTGGGTGTAGTCGTTCTCGTCGAAGCCCAGCAGCTCGGAATAGTTGAGGTCGATCGCTGTCTGGTAAGCCATGAACGGGCATTGTCAGCCCAAAATTCATGATGGGCTAACGGAGCGGCGGGTAAGCGCGGGCTATGGCCAAATCCAGCAACCCGTTTCGCTATTTTGATTCCTCGCCCGAGGTCATTCGCTTGGTCGTCATGATGTACGTCCGGTACCCGCTTTCCCTGCGAAACGTCGAGGACCTGTTATTCGAGCGTGGCATCGACATCTGCCACGAGACGGTGCGGCTGTGGTGGAACCGTTTCGGCCCGATGTTCGCCGCCGAGATCCGCCGCAAGCGGGTGCAGCACATGCGGGCCTACACCCACTGGAAGTGGCATTTGGACGAGGTGTACGTCAAGATCAACGGCGAGATGTGTCAAACGGCGTCCAATCGGGACCCCCGATCGGCGCCGAATAGGGACCCCCTTGGCGCGGGCGTTTGCAGTCGCCCGGCGGCGTAGCGCGAAGCCATTGGCGGAGCGCAGCGCGTAGCCGACGGGCGCACCCGTCACGTTGGATCAGGAGCGGTTTTTGAGCCGCCAGCTGTCGTTGCCGGTCTCGACGATGTCGCAGTGATGGGTGAGCCGGTCGAGCAGGGCCGTGGTCATCTTCGGGTCGCCGAAGACGCTGGGCCATTCGCCGAACGCCAGATTGGTGGTGATGATGACCGAGGTGCGCTCGTAGAGCTTGCTGATCAGGTGGAAGAGGAGCTGGCCGCCGGAGCGGGCGAACGGCAGGTAGCCGAGTTCGTCCAGGACGACGAGGTCGAGACGGGAGAGCTGTGCGGCGAGTGCGCCGGCCTTGCCGAGGCGGGTCTCTTCTTCGAGCCGGTTCACCAGATCGACGGTGTTGAAGTAGCGACCGCGTGCGCCGGCGCGCACGACGTTGGCGGTGATGGCGATGGCCAGGTGGGTCTTGCCGGTACCCGTGCCGCCGACGAGGACGATATTGCGCCGGTTGATGAGGAAGCCGCCGGCGTGGAGCGAGCGGACCAGACCTTCGTTGATCGGCGCGCCCTCGAAGGCGAAGGCGGTGAGGTCCTTGATCACCGGCAGCTTGGCGGCGGTCATGCGGTAGCGGATCGAAGCGGCGTGGCGGTGAGCGGCCTCGGCCTGCAGCAGATCGGTCAGGACCTCCATGACCGTGCGGTTGCGCTGCAGACCGGTGGTGACCGCTTCGTCGAAGGCGCTGGCCATGCCCTTCAGGCCCAGGCCGCGCATGGCGACGATCATCTCATGCCGCTGCACGCGAACCTCTTAAGCGGTCGTAGCGGGCGCAGTCGGCGATCGGCGCATGGGTAAGGGCCAGAGCCTCCGCCGTGGCGATCCCGTCTGGGTGTGGCGGCTCGCGACGGCGCGCCAGGATGTTGAGGATCACATCGTCGCTGGCGGTTGCGCCTTCCAGGGCCTCGCGCACCGCGTCATCCACTGCATCCAGGCCATCGGTCAGCACCATGGCCAGCACGCGCACGAAGCGTCGATCGGCCTCATCGCCGGAGCCGAGCTTGCGCCGCAGCCTGGTCAGCGCTGACGGCAGCGCCCAGTCTTGGAAGGGCGCGCCATTGCGAAGCGCGCCAGGCTTCTTGGCCAGCACCGGCAGATAATGCCAAGGATCGTAGATGGTCCGGCCGCGTCCTAAGAACCGGGCGTGTTCGGCCACGACCTCTTCGCCGCAGCGGACCACGATCTTGTCGGCGTAGGCGCGGACCTGCACGGTGCGCCGCGCCGTCTTGGCCATCACCGAGTACTTGTTGCGGTCGAAGGTGATCAGCATGTGCCGCTCACCGCGTGCTCGGTCTGGTGGAAGCCGTCGAAGGCCGTCAGGACCGGCTGCAGGGCGGGACGCTCGGCGTCCCAGGCCTGGGCCACGGTGATCTCGCTCTGATCGGGATGAGGCCGGAGGTCCGCCCACCGGCGGCACTCGGCTTCCAGCCAGCCGTTCAACTCCTCCAGGCTGGCGAACCGGAGCCTGGGCTGGAAGAAGCGTCCCCGGATCGTCTGGACCTGGTTCTCGACCTGGCCCTTCTCCCATCCGGACGCCGGGGTGCAGGCGGTCGGCTCGACCATGTAGTGATCGGTCATGATCAGGAAGCGCCGGTTGAACGCCCGCTCCTTGCCAACGAACACCGCGTCGACGGCGGTCTTCATGTTGTCGTAGATGCCCCGGGTCGGGACCCCGCCGAAGAAGGCGAACGCCCGCCCATGGGCGTCGAACACCATCTCCTGGCTCTCCCGGGGATAGACCCTGACGTACACGGCCCGCGACGCGCACAGCCGCACATGGGCCGCCTTGACCCGCATGGGCTTGCCGCCGATCTCCACGTCCTCGTGGCTCCAGTCGAACTGGAACGCCTCGCCCGGGCGGAACACCAGGGGCACGAACGCCGTCGCGCCGTCGCCAAGCCCCTTGCGACGCTCGCTCAGCCACCGCCCGCATACCGGCGCACCGCGTCATACGACCCGTCGTAGCCTTCCCGCAGCAGCAGGTCCCAGACCCGCGTCATCCGCAGCCGGTCCCGCCGGGGCCGCGCCTCGTTCTCCGCCAGCAGCACGTCCAGCCGTTCCCTGAACGGCCCGATCTTGGGCAGCGGCTGGACCTGACGCTTGTAAGTGAACGCCCCCTCCGGCGCCCGGACCGCCTTGCGAACCACCTTCCGCGACAGCCGCTGGTCCCGCGCTATCGCCTTCATAGGCTTACCCGCCGCATACTGCCGCCGGATCCGTACAACCGTCTCCACCACCAACATCCCCGATCCCGATCGCCTGGAGAAAAACCCAGACCATCGCGCCTAAACCATCGGAATGAGGGGTCCCTCTTCGACGCCGATCACCCCACTAAGGGGGTCCCTGTTGCACGCCTATCC
>JALYTR010000021.1 GCA_030854165.1 Pseudomonadota bacterium
ACATAGAGCAGAAGGGCGATCGTCCCGGTGACCACGAGGCCGGAAATGACTCCCGAACGCGCCACCTTCGCCACCCGGTCCCAGCGACCGGCCCCGACGTTCTGCGCCGCCATGGACGAGACCGAGGCGCCAATGGCCATGATCGGCATCTGCAGATAGCTCCACACGATGGACGAGATGGAATAAGCCGCCGAGGTCAAGGCGCCGTAGCGGTTGACAAAACTGATCATCACCACCGCCGCGCCGCTCATCACCAGTATCTGGGCGCCCATGGGGAGCCCTCGCGTGACCAGGGATTTGAGGATTTCGTAGTCCGGCTTCAACAGGCGAAGCTCGGCGCCGTGCAAGGTCAGCACGCTTTTCTTGCGGTAGAGGTGAATCATCAGGAAAAGCAGCGCCACGCTCTGGCCGATCAAGGTGGAGGTCGCCGAGCCGGCGATGCCCATCTTCGGGAACGGCCCGATGCCGCGGATCAAAAGGGGGTTGAGGGTGATGTCGATGACGATGGCCAGGGCCAGAAACCAGAACGGCGTCGTCGAATCGCCGGCCCCGCGCTGGGCCATCTGCATGAAGACGAAGAAGTACATGAACGGCGTCGATGCGAAGATGATGCGCAGGTAGATGATGGCGTCGCCCCGCGACTCCGCCGGCGTGCGCATCAGGTCGAGTATGTGCGGGGCGAGCGCCCCCCCGGCCACGGCGATCAGCAGCGACAGGGCGACGAAGAAGCTGGTCGCCGTACCCATCACCCGCTTGACCAGGGCCAGATCTCCAGCCCCCACTGCCTGGGCGACCAGGATGTTGGCGGCCATGCCGACTCCGAAGATCGAACCCAGCATCAGCATCATGACGATGTTGGCGTTGCCGAGCGCCGTGATCGCCGTCTCGCCGAGGGTATGGCTGACCCAGATCTGATTGACCGTCCCGTTCAGGGACTGAAGGGCGTTGCCGCCAAGGAGGGGCAGGGAAAACAGCAGCAGGGTGCGGGTGATCGGGCCCTGGGTGAGGTCGGGGCGCCCGCGCCGACTCACGCGTCGCCACTCGCGCGGGTGCGACAGCGCGACAATGCCGAAGGGAGTCGCATGAGATCCACCCTATAGACACCCGGGCCGTCTTTCCAATCGCCCGTCGGATGGAACGAAGGGCGCCGGTCACGGTTATCCAAGCCAAGACCGCATGCACAAGGATGGCTCGGAATGCACCTCAACACCCCCGCGTTGACGGCCGCCGCCGTCGTTTCGCTTCTCATCCTTTCGGCCTGCAACAAATCGGCCAATGTCCCGGCCACGCCGGCCGTGGCGACCGCTCCGGCGACTACCACTCCGGCGACTGGCGCTCCTGCCGCGCCCATGGCCGCCAATCCCAGCGCCATGCCCGCGCCGACGGCCGGGGGACGGACGGGCGGCCATGTGCGCCAAGCCTGCGCCGCCGACATCGCGAAATTCTGCGCGGCGGGAGAAAAGCCTGGGAAATGCCTCAGGGCTCACCAAAGCGCACTGTCGCAAGCGTGCCAGACGGCGTGGGCGGAGCGCAAGGCCGCCCGTCAGGCGCGGATGGGCGGGGCGACTTAAGGGACGGTCAGCGGCGCCATCTCGACCAGAACAGGGACGGTCCGCCCGCCAGACCGAAGTAAAATCCCACGTCGTAAGCGACGCTCCCGCCGCCGTACATGTGCCAGGGCAATGGCAGCAGCGCCGGCGCGAATTTGTGGATGACCTCTATCAGGAGGGTGAGCGGGGCAATGAGTCCATGCCAAAAGCCGAGCAGGAGTTGAGCCAGCGGTCCGCCAGCCGCGGCGTGGCTCGCGTCCGGAGTTCCGGCGGCGCAGGCCGCCAGGGCGCACATCAACCCCACGGCGCAGACGACGGTGACGAGTCGTTTCATTGGAGCCTCCCTGATTTTCGGGCGAGGTTAGGCCGATTGGCCGGCGTCCGGCAAGCCCGCCCTCGCTTCCTCCTTAAGGAGACAGCGTCAGGCTGGCGTGGCCTTCCAATGGAAGTGGGTGATCGGCATCACCTTGTCAGCGCCGGACTGGGCGTCGTGAAGCCAGGCGCGACCGCCGCCCAGAGCCATGACCCGGTAGATCGGCAGACCGCCGGCGGCGGCCGAGACCCGTTCTCCAACCTGGATCGCGCCAACCGTCGGGCTGTCCAGATATTGCCATTCGATGTCGCGCGCTCGCTCGCTCATGACCCTTCTTCCTTCGTCGCGGGCCGCGTCGGAGCCGCGACCGTCGCCACGCACTCTGCGCGCCGGATACTGAAGGAAATCTGAAACCGGCGGTCAAGGCGCGTTCATCGTGCTTGCGATGGCCGGCGGCTTCGTCCAGATGCGCCCATGCGTCTGGTCTTCACCCTGGTCGCCGGCGGCACGGACGCCCTTCAGGACGCCCTTCAGGACGCCCTGGACGCGGTCGTGGCGGCCGGGCGGCCGATCGGCGAGACGGCGATCCTGGGCGAAGGGGCGGCGGATATTTTCGTGGAGGGCGACGGGCCACTCACCCTGCGCGGCCACGCCCGCCAGGCCCTGGCGCGCCACGCGGTGGATCACTGCGTCCAGCCGGCGGCCGGGCGGCGCAAGCGTCTGCTGGTGGCCGACATGGATTCCACCATCATCGGCTGCGAATGCCTCGATGAACTGGCCAAGTTCGCCGGCGTCGGGGCCGAAGTCGCCGCCATCACCGCCCGCGCCATGGCCGGCGAGATCGCCTTCGAAGGCGCCTTGCGCGAGCGGGTAGCCATGCTGGCTGGCGTGGAGCTTGGCCTGCTGCAACGCGTATTCGATGAAAGCGTACGGCTCACTCCTGGCGCGGCAACCCTGGCGCGGACCATGGCGGCGCACGGCGCCCGCTGCGTGCTGGTCTCCGGGGGTTTCGAGTTCTTCACCCGTCGCGTGACCGAGGCGGCGGGATTCGCGACCCATCGCGCCAACCGCCTGATCGACGACGGCGCCCGCCTCACCGGCGCGGTGGGCGAGCCGATCCTCGGACGCGCCGCCAAGCTGGCCGCCCTCGTCGAGGAAGCCGCCGCGCTCGGCATCGATCTCTCGCAAACCCTGGCGGTCGGCGACGGGGCCAACGATCTGGCCATGATCGAGGCGGCCGGCCTGGGCGTCGCCTGGCGCGCCCGGCCGATCGTGGCGGCCAAGGCCGACGCGCGGATCGACCACGCCGATCTGACGGCGCTCCTCTATTTTCAGGGTTACGGTGCGGATACCTTTGTCCGGCGCCACGGGATTGATAATCCACCGGCGCCATAGCAAGATCATCCCTGTGAAAGTTTTCAAGTCTTCGCGACAGCGAATGAGCGGGATCGCCAATCTTGCCGAATGGCCGTCCGGGGGCGGCGAGACGGGCGCGCTGATCCGCGCCTTCGATTGGTCGCGCACCGCGCTGGGGCCCAAGGCGCTCTGGCCGCAGAGCCTCAAAACCAATGTCGATACGATTTTGCGCTCGCCCGTCGCCATCGTCATGCTGTGGGGCCCGGACGGGGTGATGCTCTACAACGACGCCTATTCGGTGTTCGCCGGCGCCCGCCACCCCCGCCTGCTGGGCGCCCCGGTGCTGGAGGGCTGGCCCGAAGTGGCCGATTTCAACCGACGGGTGATGGAAGCGGGACTGGCCGGCGGCAACTCCTCCTTCCGCGACGAGCGGCTCGTCCTCTACCGCAACGGGTGGGCCGAGGAAGTATGGCTTGACCTGGACTACAGCCCGGTGTGCGACGACGCGGGCCGGCCGACCGGAGTTCTCGCCATCGTCGCCGAGACGAGCGCGCGGGTCAGGGCCGACGAGCGCCTGCGCATCGCCCAGGAGGCGGGTCGCATCGGAGCCTTCGAATGGTATCCCGACACCGGGACGCTCGACGTATCGGACGAGTACCGACGCATCTGGGGCCTCTCCCGCGACACCCCCATCACCGAGCAACTGCTCGTCGGCCTGGTCGATCCCGAACATCGCGGCCTCACCGGCCCGGCCCGCCTCGCCGACGCCGCCAGCGCCCTGGACTACACCGAATACCGCATCACCCGTCCCGACACGGGCGAGAGGCGCTGGCTGGCCCGTCGCGGCCAGATGATTCGCACCGACGGGGCGGTTGGCCGGCGCTTCGTGGGCGTCGCCTTCGACATCACCGAGCGCAAGGACGCCGAGGCGACTCTGCATGAGCTCAACGCGACCCTCGAACAGCGGGTGGCCCGCGAGATCGCCAAACGCGCCAGCGCCGAGGAGGCGTTGCGCCAGGCCCACAAGATGGAGGCGGTTGGCCAACTCACCGGCGGCATCGCCCACGATTTCAACAACCTCCTGCAGGGCATCGTCGGCGCCCTGGACCTGCTCGGCAAGCGGGTGAGCGATGGCCACACGGCCGGCATCGAGCGGTTCATCGACGGGGCCATGGATTCGGCCCAGCGGGCCGCCGCCCTGACCCATCGCCTGCTGGCCTTTTCACGCCGCCAGCCCCTCGATCCCAGGCCCCTGGAGGTCAATCCCCTCGTCGCCTCCCTTGAGGAACTGCTGAGGCGAACCATGGGTGAGACCATCGAGATCAAGCTCGGCTTGGCGGCCGATCTGTGGCTGACCCTGTGCGACCCCAACCAGCTCGAGACCTCCCTGCTGAATCTCGCCATCAACGCCCGCGACGCCATGCCCGACGGCGGCGTCCTTACCATCGAGACCTGCAACGCCCATCTGGACGACGCCGCGGTGGCCGCGTGGCGCGAGGTTCCTCCGGGCGAATACATCTGCCTGTGCGTGAGCGACACCGGCGTGGGGATGAGCGCCGAGGTGCGTGACCGGGCCTTCGATCCCTTCTTCACCACCAAGCCGATCGGCCAGGGCACGGGTCTGGGCCTGTCGATGATCTACGGGTTCGCGCGGCAGTCGGAGGGCTATGCGCGGCTCTACAGCGAGATCGGGGCCGGCACGACCTTCAAGCTCTTCCTGCCGCGCCACTTCGGCGAAACCAGGCGCGACGAACCCGCCGCCCCGGCCGTCCCGGCGCCGCGCGCCGAGACGGGCGAGGTGGTGCTGGTGATCGAGGACGAGGCGGTGGTCCGCCTGCTGATCGTAGAGGTTCTGAACGATCTGGGCTACCGCGCCCTGGAGGCCGACGAAGGGCCGAAGGGGCTGGCCATCCTGCAATCGGGCGAGCGGATCGACCTGCTGGTGACCGATATAGGCCTGCCCGGCCTCAACGGCCGCCAGATCGCCGACGCCGCCCGCGTCGATCGCCCGGACCTGAAGGTGCTGTTCATGACCGGCTACGCCGAAAACGCCGCCGTCGCCGGCGGATTCCTCGAACCCGGCATGGCCATGATCACCAAGCCCTTCGCCATGGAGGCGCTGGCGGGAAAGATAAGGGCGATGATCGAGGGGTGAGGGGGCCTTACCCCCAGGGCGATCGGGCGGGCGAATTGTGATCAAATGGCTTGGCCGACGGTCAACAATTCTGACCACGAACGGCACGAACTCCACGAACTCAGGTGATTTCGCAGGTAACGCCCGCGCTTCGCGTAGAGGCGTTGCTCTGTTCGTTCTGTTCGTGAAGTTCGTGGTTGAGACAAGTTGTTCGAGTCATCAGCCGCCTGATTTCCCAACCAGGTCAGACAAGCGCGCCGATCCGCAGGGTCCAGGGAGCGATCCGGCGCGTGACCAGGACGCCGTTCGCGGTCCAGGGATCGTCGGCGAGGCGCCGTTCGATCTCCGCCGCGTCCGCCGCCCGCATGATGAGGAGCGCGTCCTCGGCATCCCCCAGCGGCCCGGCGAGAAGGACCGCGCCCTCGGCCTTGAGATCGTCCATGAACCGGGCGTGGGCGGGCCATTTCGGCTGGGCCTCGAGCGGCTGGCCGGAAACGACGCCGGGGCCGTAGTCGCGAAGGACCGCGAAAAGACGTGTCATGGGCCCCTACCGCCTCCCGCCCTTCCTGAACCGCGCGGCGGCTTCGGCGCGGGCTTCGGAGCGGGCGCGGGCCGGCGCCTTGCGGTCGACGGTTTCGCCGACCGGGGTCATCGCTTCGTTGGCGAACTCCAGATCGAGCATCTTCAGGCGCTTGATCTCGTCGCGCAGGCGGGCGGCGTCCTCGAACTCGAGGTTGCTGGCGGCGGCGCGCATCTTTCCCTCCAGATCCCGCAAAGTGGCCTGGAAATTGCTGCCCAGGAACGGCCGGGCGTCCTCGGCCACGCCGACGTCCACCGTCACCCGGTCGCCGCGTTCGTAGGGGGTGGCGAGGAGGTCCTTGATCTGGCTCTTGATGCTTTCGGGGGTGATGCCGTGGGCGGCGTTCCAGGCCGCCTGCTTGTCGCGCCGGCGGCTGGTCTCGGCCATGGCCCGCTCCATGGAGCCGGTGATGGTGTCGGCGTAGAGGATCACCTTGCCATCGACATTACGCGCCGCCCGGCCGATGGTCTGGATGAGCGAGGTTTCGGAACGCAGGAACCCCTCCTTGTCGGCGTCCAGGATGGCCACCAGGCCGCACTCGGGGATGTCGAGGCCCTCGCGCAGCAGGTTGATCCCTACCAGCACGTCGAAGGCCCCCAGGCGCAGGTCGCGGATGATCTCGATGCGCTCGAGGGTGTCGATGTCGGAGTGCATGTAGCGGACCCGCAGGCCCTGCTCGTGCATGTATTCGCTGAGGTCCTCGGCCATCTTCTTGGTCAGCACGGTGACCAGGGAGCGGTAGCCCTTCAGCGCGAAGTCGCGGCATTCGGCGATCACGTCATCCACCTGGGAGGCGACGCCCCCAGAGGACGTTTTCGAGACCGGACGAACCTCGACCGGCGGATCGATCAGGCCGGTGGGGCGGATCACCTGTTCGACGAACACCCCGCCAGTCTTCTCCAGCTCCCATTTGGCTGGCGTGGCCGAGACAAACAGGGAATCGGGCCGCATGGCCTCCCATTCCTCGAACTTCAGCGGCCGGTTATCCAGGCAGGAGGGCAGGCGGAAGCCGTATTCGGCCAGAGTGAACTTGCGGCTGTAGTCGCCGCGATACATGGCCCCGAGCTGCGGAATCGTCTGGTGGCTCTCATCGACGAAGAGGAGAGCGTTGTCGGGGATGTATTCGAAGAAGGTCGGCGGCGGCTCGCCGGGGCGCCGGCCGGTCAGATAGCGCGAATAGTTCTCGATGCCGGCGCACGAGCCGGTGGCGTCGATCATCTCAAGATCGAAAGTGGTGCGCTGCTCCAGGCGCTGGGCTTCCAGAAGCTTGCCTTGGGCGATCAGCCAGTCGAGGCGCGGCTTCAGTTCGGCCTTGATGGCGCTGACCGCCTGACGGAGCGTGGGCCGCGGCGTCACATAGTGGCTGTTGGCGTAGACCTTGACGCTCTCCAGATCGGCGGTCTTCCTGCCGGTCAGGGGATCGAACTCGGCGATCGCCTCGATGACGTCGCCGAACATGGCAATCCGCCAGCCGCGGTCCTCGTAGTGGGCCGGGAAGATCTCGATGGTGTCGCCGCGCCGGCGGAACGTGCCGCGCTCGAAGGCCTGCTCGTTGCGCCTGTACTGCTGGGCCACCAGGTCGCCCATCAGCTTCTTCTCGTCCACCCTGTCGCCGACGGTCAGGGAGAAGGTCATGGCGGTGTAGGTCTCCACCGAGCCGATGCCGTAGATGCAGGAGACCGAGGCGACCACGATCACGTCGTCGCGCTCCAAAATCGCCCGGGTGGCGGAGTGGCGCATGCGATCGATCTGCTCGTTGCGCGATGAATCCTTCTCGATATAGGTGTCGGTGCGGGCGACGTAGGCTTCGGGCTGGTAGTAGTCGTAATAGGAGACGAAATACTCCACCGCGTTGCTTGGGAAATAGCTCTTGAATTCGCCGTAGAGCTGGGCGGCCAGGGTCTTGTTGTGGGCCAGGATCAGGGCCGGCCGCTGGGTGGCCTCGATGATCTTGGCCATGGTGAAAGTCTTACCCGAGCCGGTGACCCCCAGCAGCACCTGATCATGCTCGTGCGCCTGGACGCCCGCCACGAGCTCGGCGATCGCCCCGGGTTGGTCGCCGGCCGGCGCGTAGTCGCTGACAAGCTCGAACCGGTGCCCTCCCTCGCTCTTTTCCGGCCGCGCCGGGCGGTGAGGCGTCCACAGCGTGGGCGTGGTCTGAAGGTCATGGACAAAGGCGCCGGAAACATCCGAAACGCCGGCGGTCGAAGCGGAACGGGGCATGAACGGCAAGGTAGGGGAGGGGAGGGGGATTGGCTAGGGGCGCTCCCTTGGCAGCGCCCGGCCCCGTCTGCCAACGAGGCGTCGGGGCAAAGTGGGGGTAGACAGTGAGTCGCAGCGTCGCGGGGGCCTCCCATGTCCGTGCTCGAAACCGATCTCATCGACTACATCTATCTGGACGACGAGGACGATACGCCGGTTCTGGTGGTAAGCGATCCGCTCTCCTGGCGGCCGGCCGACCACCAGCGCCATCTCGACGCCCTGCGCGACAAGCTCAACGCCCAGATCGCCTTTGTCGAAACTGGCCAGATTCGCGGCGTTTGGCCCGACTATGCCGGCGGCCCGGTGCGGGTGGAGGTGGTCGCCCATTGCCCGCTGACCCGCGGAGCCGGCGAATTCTATGGCCTGGCGCGCGATGTGATGGAGCGGGCCAACATGGATCTGCGGTTCCAGCTTCTGGACGCGTGAGGCGGTCTGGACGCGTGTGGCGAGGCCGCCCTATGAGAGGGCCATGGCGACACGCGCGAACGACACCGACGTCCTGATCATCGGCGGCGGCCACAACGGCCTGGTCTGCGCCTTCTATCTGGCGAGGGCCGGGCTGAAGGTGACGGTGCTGGAGCGCCGCGGCGTGGTCGGCGGCGCGGCGGTGACCGAGGAATTCCATCCGGGCTTCCGCAATTCCGTGGCTGCCTACACCGTCAGCCTGCTCAATCCCAAGGTGATCGCCGATCTCGACCTGCACGGCCATGGCCTTCGCATCGTCGAGCGCAAGGTGGCCAATTTCCTACCGCTGAACGATAGGGAGTATCTGCTCACCGGCGAGGGCCACACCGCCGGCGAGGTCGCCAGATTCTCGCTCCGCGACGCCGAGCGGCTCGGCGCCTATGGCGAGCGGCTCGACGCGGTGGCCGACGTGCTGCGCGGCCTGGTTCTGGAGACGCCGCCCAATGTCAGCCAGGGTTGGGCCGCGGCCTTGCCCGAACTCCTCAAGGCGGCGGTCCTGGGACGGCGGATGAGCCGGCTGGATATTGCCGCCCAGCGCGATCTTCTGGCCCTGTTCGCCCAGTCGGCCGGCGACTGGCTGGACGGCTGGTTCGAGAGCGATCCGATCAAGGCCGCCTTCGGCTTCGACGCCGTGGTCGGCAACTACGCCAGCCCCTATGCCCCGGGCTCGGCCTATGTCCTGCTGCACCATGTGTTCGGCGAGGTGAACGGCAAGCGAGGCGCCTGGGGGCACGCCATCGGCGGCATGGGGGCGATCACCCAGGCCATGGCCCGGACCTGCGCCGCCCAAGGGGTGATCATCAGGACGGATACGGCGGTGCGAGAGGTGCTGATCGAAAAGGGCCGGGCGGTGGGCGTCGTCACCGGGGCCGGCGAAACCCTCCGCGCTCGGATCGTCGCCTCGAACCTGCATCCTCGGTTGTTGTTCCAGAAGCTCGTCGATCCGGCCGTCCTGCCGCCCGATTTCCGTGAACGGATCGACCGGTACCGGAGCGGCTCGGGGACCTTCCGGATGAACGTGGCGCTGGCGGAACTGCCCAGGTTCACGTGCCTCCCCGAAGCCGGCGACGCGTTGACCGCTGGCATCATCATGGCCCCGAGCCTGGCCTATATGGAGCGCGCCCATGCCGACGCCCGCGCCTTCGGCTGGTCGAAGGCGCCCATCGTGGAGATGCTCATCCCCTCCACCCTGGACGACACCCTGGCGCCGCCGGGCCGCCACGTCGCCAGCCTATTCTGCCAGCACGTCGCGCCGACCCTGTCGGGAGGCCTCTCATGGGACGACCATCGCGAGTCAGTTGCCGACCTGATGATCGACACGGTCGATGGCTACGCGCCCGGCTTCAGGGCCTCGGTGCTGGGCCGCCAGGCGCTGAGTCCTCTCGATCTGGAGCGCACCTTCGGCCTAGTGGGCGGCGACATCTTCCACGGCAAGCTGGAGCTGGACCAGCTCTTCTCCGCCCGCCCGGTTCTGGGTCACGGAAACCACCGCGCTCCCGTCCCCGGCCTCTATATGTGCGGGGCCGGAACCCACCCCGGCGGCGGCGTCACCGGCGCCCCCGGCCACAACGCGGCGCGGGAGATATTGCGGGATCTGGGAAGACCATTTCGATAGGCTCTCCAAATCGACGAAGCCTTGTTCCTGCCCTGTCCTCTTACGGGAAAGGGCGGCCCCGAGGGGATGGAGGGGGCGGTCGGGGTCACGCAATGTCTCTGGCTCGCCCGCCGTCATGCTGTCGAGGCGGTCGGCGAAGGCCGCGGGCCTTTCGGCTGGCGCGCGTGTGAGCTCGGCGCGGTTCGAGGCGTTTTCACCGCCATCCCGCACGTCTCCCGCCCCCTCCACCGCTTCGCGGTCCCCCTCCCCCGCTTCGTGGATGAGGATTCCCTTGGATCGGTCGATGGACGAGTCGTGGGTCGCCGCATACACGCCTGTAACGGGCGAGCTCGAACGTCGCGGAGGGTGGATTGCAAACGCTGCGCAGCTGACGTCTTGATCGCGGACAATCAAGGCGCCGCGAGGGTCGTCGCCGCCAGTTTCCCGCGAGGTCTTGCATGAAGGCCGCTGTCCTGAACGCGTTCGGCGCGCCGCTCGCCATCAAGACGCTGCCCGACCCGGAGCTCGGCGCCGGTTCGGTCATCATCGACGTCGTCGCCGCCGGGGTCGCCAGTTACGCCGCCGGCGTCTTTTCCGGCGCTCGCGACTACCTGCTGGAATTGCCGATCGCGCCGGGGGCGGGCGGTATCGGCCGGGTGCGGGCGGCGGGCCCGGACGCGACCCGGCTTTCGGCGGGCGACTGGGTCTTCTGCGACCCGACGGTCCGCTCGCGCGACGACGCGGTCAATCCCGACGTGATACTGCAGGGCTGGACGGCCGGTAGCGCCGCGGGCCTGCCTCTGCACCGCTTCTATCACCACGGCGCCTTCGCCGAACAAATGCTGGTCCCGACCGAGAACGTCACGCGGATCGGCGATATCGACGCGGCGGACGCTGGGAGGTGGTGTGCGCTCAGCAGCCTGCTCGTGCCGTACGGCGGCCTGCTGGCCGGCGATCTGCGCGCCGGCGAGACGCTGGTGGTGAACGGCGCCACCGGCGGCTTTGGCAGCGCCGGCGTCGCCGTGGCTCTGGCGATGGGCGCGGGAAAGGTCGTGGCCACGGGGCGCAACGGGCGCGCGCTGGACGAGCTGGTCCGCCGCTTCGGCCCGCGGGTGCGGCCCGCCCAGATGACCGGGGTCGAGGCGGACGACCGGCGCCAGATTATCGAGCTCGCCGGCGGGCCGATCGACTGCGTGCTCGATCTGCTGCCGAGGGAGGCAAGCGGAACGCAGGTGCGCGCGGCGGCGCTCGCGGTGCGTCCAGGCGGGCGGGTGTTGCTGATGGGCGGCGTCGGAAGGCAGAACGGCGCCGACCTGGAGCTGCCCTACCCCTGGCTGATGCGCAACGACATCACCGTGCGCGGCAAGTATATGTACCCGCGCGACGCTCCGGCCCGGATGGTGGGGCTGGCCCACGGCGGGCTGCTCGACCTCGCCTGGTTCGACCTGACCGAGTTCGCGCTGGATGACGTCAACGCCGCCGTGGCCCACGCCGCCGCCAACGCCGGCCCGCTCCGGCTCACCGTCCTCCGTCCCGACCAGGGTTAAGCTTGAAGTTCGGGCGCTTGACGGCTCGAAGCTGCGTCGGACGTGACGATGCACGAGTCGTGAGCCGCCTTATTCGCGGCTAGCGGACATTGCCAGGATCCGGAATGGGTGGAAAGCAGCCCTATCGATTGGTGCGTCGTCAGCGGCGACTCGTTGCGGTTTAGCGGGTCGTATAAGGTGTTGCCGGTCCGTCACGGCGGCGGATTGTCGATAAGATAGGGCAGGCCGTCGTTGATGATCGGGCTCTCGGTCCAAATGGCCGGGTCGAAGCCTACCGGCAGGCCGGACCGCAGCTGCGCCGTTGTCAGTCCGGTGATGCTCTCTGCGTTGCCGCTCCCCACGCCGTTGTCTGTCCCGCTGGTTGTCGTGTCCCAGTAGTTGTTCGAGACAACGGTCTGACTAAGCGTCCCGATGAGGCCTCCGAGCGCGCCGCCCGGCTGTGCGCTTACCGCGCCGGTTGAATAGGACGTGCTTACCTGAGAACAGTGTCCGCAGCATGCACAATCGACTGCGCCAATTAGGCCGCCGACGGAAGCAGGCGTCCCCGCAATCGATCCGGTCGCATAGGAGTTAGACACGACGCTTCCAATATTCGCGCCAGCCAATCCACCTGCTACTGACTCAGATCCGGCTGAAATAGCGACATCGGCAAAACTTTCGCTCAGAAGACTGAGATTATTTTGTCCAACGAGACCTCCAACATAACTAAAATTTGTTGCCGTTATCGAGCCCGCTACACTATCCTGATAGAGAAACGATCTATAGGAAACTCCAACCAATCCCCCGACATTACTCTGTTTCTCATGGATATCTATTTTTATAAGATGGACATGTTGAATCGTTGCGGAGTCTATCTGTCCAAACAACCCGGTAACGTTGTTGTGACCACTACTGAAACCTATATGCAGACGTGTGATAGAATTTCCCAGTCCGTCGAATGTCCCGGAAAATGAATTGATTGGAGATCCCGCGAATACACCGTCCTGGCTCGCGTCATCGCTTTCCGCTAAAGCAAATAGCCCCGTTGGATTCGAGGTTGCAGCGGTCGCCAAGGCGGTGACGCTGTTCACCAGCATGTAGGCTTGGCTGTTGATGGTCAGCGGACTCGACACGCTCGCGAACGTCACGTGGCCCTTGCCGCCGATTGAAAACACGGCTCGTTCCGCCGTCATTGGTGAGAACGGTCAGTCCGCCCACGCCAGTGACCGACACCGGCCGGTTGATGGTGAGCGAGCGCCAAGCGTCCAATGTCAAGGTGATCCCGCTCGTCCAGCGGAGCGGGGCGGCCACCACGATGTCCTGGGCGGTCGATCCGCTCGTCACCGACACACTCGCCGAGGCCAGCAGGGCCTGAAGGCTGCCCGCGTTGAGCACCGCGTCCGCCGCCGTTGCGCTGCACACGTTGGCCGAGCAGGTGATGTGCCTCGTGGGCGCCGCCGAGATGGTCACCGCAGCTCGCGACATCGTGGCCCCCAGCCCCACGATAAGGGGCGCGACCAGCGCCAATGTCCGCGAAAATCTCCACGTCGGCTGATGGATGCGCATGCGACCTTGCCTTCGGTCGATCCCCACAACTCCAGTCTGCCAGCATAACCGCCTCGCATCAAGTGGGCGCGCGCGGCGGGTCGAGCCTCGACGCCCCGCCGGTTCACCATCGTTCGCTTGGCGTCGGCGTTGGTCGAGGCCGGTCCAATCAGAAGGACCGCTTTGGGTGCAGGCCGTGTAAAAACGCGCTGCGTGGTGCGCTTGCTGATCGGGTTCGATTTTTGAGGTCGTTCAGAGGTTGGGATTGGGCGAGGCGATTACGCCCTGATCGCCTCAAGTAGGGGTCCGACG
>JALYTR010000284.1 GCA_030854165.1 Pseudomonadota bacterium
CAGGGTTGGCGTCTTCAACCAGTTAGTGAACGACTATGGGGCGCCTCTGGATGCGCCAGTGGTCTATCGACTGGCCAACCGATTCCGCCTGGAAAAGACCGACCCCGCCGCTGCCCGCTCGGCCGTAAAGAAGCCCATCGTCTTCTACGTCGACCGCGCCGCCCCCGAACCGATCCGAACGGCTCTGGTGGAGGGGGCGCGGTGGTGGGCCCAGGCGTTCGACGCGGCGGGCTTCATCGACGCCTTCAGGGTCGAGGTGTTGCCCGAGGGGGTCAGCCCGCTGGATGCGCGTTTTAATGTAATAAGCTGGGTTCACCGCCAGACCCGCGGCTGGTCCTACGGCCAGGGGATCGTCGATCCCCGGACCGGTGAGATCGTCAAAGGCTCGGTCCTGCTGGGCTATCTGAGGGTGCGGCAGGATCGGATGATCTTCGAAGGCTTGGTGGGGGCCGACAAGACCGGAACCGGCGGCCCGGACGATCCGATCCGCGTCGCCCTTTCCCGCCTCCACCAACTCGCCGTCCACGAGACGGGCCACGCCCTGGGCTTGGCGCACAATTTCGCCGGCAGCACCTTCGACGATCGCGCTTCGGTGATGGATTACCCGCCGCCGCGCATCGCGATCGTCGACGGCAGGTTCGACTTTAGCGACGCCTATGCGGTTGGGGTCGGAAGCTGGGACAAGTTCGCCATCGACTGGCTCTACAGCGAAACCCCGCCCGGCGCGGACGAGAAGGCCGCGTTGGACGCCATCGTGACCGCCGGCTACGCCAAGGGCCTGCGCTTCGTCGATGACGACAATTCCCGCCCGCCCGGCGCGGCCCAGCCGTATGGAAACCTGTGGGACGACGGCCCCGACGCGGTCGCCGCCCTGGCCCATGTGCTGGAGGTGCGGCGCATCGCGCTTGGCCGCTTCGGCGTGGCCAATCTGCCGGCCGGGGCGCCGGCGGCCGACCTGCGACGGGTGATCGTGCCGATCTATCTCTTTCACCGCTATGAGGTTGACGCGGTGGCCAAGCTGATCGGTGGGGTGGACTTTTCCTATGCCGTCAAGGGGGACGGACACGAGAGCGCCCGCCCCGTGCCGGGAGCCGAGCAGCGCCGCGCCCTGGACGCCCTGCTGGCGACCGTCGATCCCGCCTGCCTGGACCTTCCCGACTCGCTGCTTGGATTGCTCTCCAGCGCCCAATCGGGCTTGGCCGATCCGCAGTTCGACGTCGAGGTGTTCGGCCGCCCCGGCGACCCGGTCTTCGACCTGCCCACCGCCGCCGACGCCGCCGCCGACATCGCCTTTTCCGACCTGTTGCAGCCGGAGCGACTGAATCGCGTGGTCGATCAGGGCGGCCGTGATCCAAGCCAGCTTGAGCTCGATGCGCTGGTCGGCAAGACTGTCTCCCAGGTCTTTTCCGCCGGGCCCGACACGGGCGGGCGAACCGCCGAACTGCGCCGGCGGGTCCGGATGCGCCTGGTCATCGACTTGGCCCAGAGCCTTCAGGACAAGCGCCTGTCGCCCACGGCGGCGGCCCAGATCAAGGTGGCCCTCACAGGCCTGGGGGCGCGGCTCGCCGCCGTCCGCGCGGGCGACGCCGCCGATCTCGCCCAGGCTCGGTATCTGTCGGCCATTCTGCTCGACACCACCCGCGACGCCATCAAGACTCTCGCCGAGGCCGATAAGGCCCGGACCATCGACGTCCCGCCGGGCGCGCCCATCGGCTCGGAAGGTGAAGGCTGCTGGCTGTGCGAGCCGCTCGGGCGCGCGGCGGCGAAGAGCGCCCTGCCTTGACCGATGAGACCAACCCCTCGGCGGCGATAAGCCCCGTTCCGCCGCCCGCGAAACCGCGCGGCTTTCTCGCCGCCCTGGCGGTGTTCGGCGAGCGGCCGGTGGCGGTGATGCTGGGGCTGGGCTTCGCCGCCGGCCTGCCCAATTTCCTCATCTTCGACACCATGTCGGCGTGGCTGCGGGCGGCGGGCCTTTCTCTGGCGGTGATCTCGCTCTTCAGCCTGGCGACCCTGCCCTATTCGTTCAAATTCATCTGGGCGCCGCTCGTGGATCGGACCAGGATCCCGATCCTGACCGCCTGGCTCGGCCATCGCCGCTCGTGGATGGTCGCCGCCCAGGCCTGCGTGATCGTGGGGCTGCTGGCGATCTCGGCCGGCGATCCCGTTCATGACCTTGGACGCCTGGCGATTTTCGCGGTCTTCACCGGTTTCGCCTCGGCCACCCAGGATATCGTCATCGACGCCTGGCGGATCGAGGCGGTGGATTCCTCGAAGCAAGGGGCCATGGCGGCCGCCTATCAATGGGGCTATCGGATCGCCAACATCGTCGCCGGCGCCGCGCCCCTTCTGCTGGCCGACAAGGTCGGCTGGCACGTCTCCTACGCCGTGATGGCCGCCGTCATGGGACTGGGCGTCGTGGCGGTTCTGCTGGCACCGCGCGAGGAACAGCACTTCATCCGGCCGATCTCCACCGACGGCGTAGCCGCCGCGCCGGTGCTGGAATTTGTCGAGTGGATCGCACGCCTCGCGGTGCTGGCCCTGGGCGCCCTGTTGCTGGGGTCTGGCCTGGGCGCCAAGGCCGATCTGCTGTCGGGCGTACTGCGCGCGCTGGGCGCGCCGCACGCCGGGGACGCCCTGCTGACCGCCTGGACCGCCAAGCCGGGAGGGGTGTGGCTGCAGCTGCTGTCGGTGCTGGCCGGGTTCGGGGCGGTCGCCCTGGCCGCCTCGCCGATTCCGCGGCTTCGCACCCGGCCGGGCGTCTTCCTCTTCCACGCCCTGGGCGATCCGCTGGCCGATTTCTTCCGCCGCTTTGGCAAGCAGGCCCTGCTGATCCTGGCCCTCATCTGCCTCTACCGGCTAAGCGATTTCGTCCTCAACATCATGAACGCCTTCTACCAGGATCTGGGTTTCACCCTCACCCAGATCGCCGAGGTGCGCAAAGTGTTTGGGGTCGGCGCCTCGCTCCTGGGTGTGTTCGCGGGTGGTCTCGCCATCGCCCGCTGGGGGGTGATGCGCCCGCTGGTCGTGGGCGCGGTGGCCCTGCCGATCACCAACACCATCTTCGGCTGGCTGGCCTTGCAGGGCCCGCACCTCCAGGCCCTGCTGATCGCCATCGGCATCGACAACATCGTCTCGGCCTACGCCGGCACCTGCCTGATCGCCTATATGTCGAGCCTGACCGGAGTGGGGTTCACCGCGACCCAGTACGCCCTCTTTTCCTCCCTATATTCCCTGCCCGGTAAGCTCATCGCCTCCCAGTCGGGGCGGATCGTCGAGGCGGCGGCCCGCTCGGCCCAGGCCGGCGGACTCTTCGCCCCCTTGAAGGCCCTGTTCGCCCACGCCCCCCCCGACGCCTTCGCCGCCGCCATAGCCAAGTCGCAGGTCGCCCCGGCCGCCCTGGGGGCCGGCTATGTGGTGTTCTTCCTCTATTCCGGCGTTGTGGGTTTGGGCGCCATGGTCCTCGCTGTTCTGGTGGCCAGGGGAGAGCGTCGAAAGGCGGCCTAGCGCGCCAGACAAACCACCGGCACGACGCGCAGATTTCGACGAAGATCGTCGGCGACGCGGCCGTAGTTTCCGGTCGTCATCGGCTCACCGCTGGCCGCGACCGGGCTTACGCCGGCAAAAGTCAGGACGCCGCGCAGGGAGCGGCGCGTGGTGGTGTAGATCAGGCCGCGACGGGCGGCCTGGGCGATGGTGACCCCGACCGCGCGGCCGGCGCTGTCGAGGGCCGGGGCGCCCGATAGGCCGGCCATGTTGTCGGCGAGGCCTTCGGTCCGACCGACCTCCGCCCAGGCCAGCACCGATTGGGGT
>JALYTR010000285.1 GCA_030854165.1 Pseudomonadota bacterium
GGGTGATCTTGTCGATCGCTTCGGCCAGCCGCCCGGCCACGGGGCGGGGCGCGGGCGGGGCCTTCAGGGGCGCAAGGGCCGGAAGAGCCAGGTCCAAGGCCAGCGGCGCTTCGAAGTGGGCCGGCGGCGCCGTCTTGCGGGTGCGGCGGTTGGCCTCCCGATAGCGCGTCGCCAGTTCGTCGCAGGCCCGTTGCAGATGGCCGGCGAACAGGGTGATGTCTTCGGCCAGGCTCGCCGCCGTCCGCGCCAGTTCCGGGCGCCCGGCGATCGAGGTTTCGGCGGTGCGCTGGGCCTCGCCCAGGCGATTGGCCCCGGCGTCCGCCTCGCTGCGCAGCCGCTCCATGGCGAATTCCCGATCCCGGCGGAAGGCGGCGATGGCCGCCGCGTTCTGGCCAACCCGCCGGCTGTATCCGGGGTGGGGATCGCGCCAGTTCCACCCCTCCCAGATCGCCACGGCGCCGGCGAAACAGCCGATCAGAAACAGCCCCCAGGATTGGAAGCTGTGCAGGCGCAAAGGCGCGTTCAGCGCGGCGTTGAAGGCGGCGTTGGCCGCGTCGGGACTCAAGACGGCGCCTGACGCGTCCCGCCAATGGGCGACGGCGAGGTTCAGCCCCAGCAGCCACAGGGCCGTAACCAGGCACCCCAGGGCGCCGATCGCCTTGCGCCCCGCCGATCGCGCCAGCACCTGGCGGGCCAGCCAATGGGTCCACAAAAAGCAGCCGCCGATGTTGACGATCGGGATGATCACCACCTTGGTTATGGCCCCGACCAGGCCATACTCTTCCCCGCCGGCGAAGATCGAGGCGTTGACGATCAATTCGATCAGGGCCGCGAAGGCGAGGAAGGCGAGCTTCACCAAGGCGTGCTGGCCCTCGCGCGGCGGCCGGGTCAGTCCCTCGCGCGCCTTGAAGTACTCAAGGTCCGCGCGCGCCTCGCGAACCGTCTGGAACTGAAAGAGCAGGCGGTCCCGCTCCTCGCGGGCGACCTCGCGCAAAGTCAGGGCGACCGCTGCCGGCTCGGCCAGCAGGGTGTCCAGTTCGGTTTCCGCGGTCAGGGCCGCGAATCGGCCGCGCAGACCCTCGTGAGCGCGTTTCGCGCCGGCGACGGTCTCGTCCCATTTCTCCTGCAGGGCGCCCTGGATGTCGGCCTCGGCGGCGGCGCGGGTCCGCTCGCCCGCCCCCGGCCGTTCGGCCTCGCCGTCCGCCCGACCTCTCTTGTCGAGATCGAGTCGCGCCGCCAGGCCATCGACATCGATCTGGCGCAGAATGTCGGTCCCCGGCAGATAGTCGTGCCGGGGGCGAAAGATCATCGATGCCAGATCGCGCCGACCGCCGCGCGCCATGTCAAAAAGCCGATCCCAAAAGCTTGCCCGATGTGACTGAATTTATCCGTCGTAGTCCAGCACGACGCCCTCGCCCACCGGCACGGCCTGGCAGGTGAGGACATAGCCTTGCGCCAGTTCGGCCGGCGTGAGCGCGAAGTTGGCCTTCATCTCCACCTTGCCCGAGATGAGCTTGGCCCGGCAGGTGGCGCAGACGCCGCCCTTGCAGGCAAAGGGGGCGGGAACGCCGGCGGCGCGGGCGTTTTCCAGCACATTGCCTTTGGCGGCGTCGAAGGCGATCTTGGAGCGGCGTCCGTCCAGGATCACGGTCATTGAAAGGCCTTGAGCCTTGGCCTCCAGACGCCGGGCGGCGGCGGTCTGGGCGGGCGTGAGGGCGCCGACGGTGAACCGTTCGAAAAGGATGCGATCGGCTGGAACGCCGCGCGCGATCAGCGCCGCCTCCACCGCCTCCATCATCGGGGCCGGCCCGCAGACGAAAAAAGCGTCCACGTCGCCGGGGGGCGCCAGAGCCTCCAGCACCGCGGCGGTCTTGGCGGCGTCGAGGCGGCCGTTGAAGAGCTCGACCTCCTCCTCTTCGTCCTCCAGAAAATGAAAAACTTCAAGGCGGCCCATGTAGCGGTTCTTCAACCCCGCCAGTTCTTCGAGAAACATCACCTGGGCGGCCGAGCGGTTGCCGTAGAAGAGGGTGAAGCGGCTCTTCGGCTCGACCGCCAGGGCGGTCTTCATCAGGGACAGGATGGGGGTGATGCCCGCTCCGCCAGCGAAGGACACATAGCGCCGGCTTGCCCCGGCCTCGAAGGGCCAGGTGAAGGCGCCATGGGGAACCATCACCTCGATCGTATCGCCGACCTTCACCTGGCCGTTGACCCAGCCGGAAAACACGCCCTGGTCGATCTGTTTGATGGCGATGCGCAGTTCGCCCTCGTGCGGCGCGACGCACAGGGAATAGTTGCGCCGAATGTCCTCCCCGGCGATCTGCGTTCGCAGGGTCAGATGCTGGCCGGGCCGGAAGGCGAAGGCCTCGCGCGCCTCTTGCGGCAGATCGAAACGCAGGGAGACGCAGTCGGCGGTCTCGCGCCGGACCTCGGCGATGCGCAGGGCGTGGAAGCCGGCGGCCATTCTAGCGATTCAGTGGCACTTGAAGCGATCGAAGGGCTCGGCGCAGTCGCAGCAGCGCCACAGGGCCTTGCACGGCGTCGAACCGAACCGGCTGACTTCCTCGGTGGCCAGGGAGCCGCAGCGCGGGCAGGCGGGGGCTTCGTCCGTCAGGCGGCTGGAGGCGGGGGGCGGGGCGATCCCATAGGCCAGCAGTTTGGCGCGGCCTTCGACGGTGATCCAGTCGGTGGTCCAGGGCGGGTCGAGGCGGGAGATCAGGCGAACCTCGCCCAGTCCCGCGCCGGCCAGAGCCTCGCGAACCGAGCGTTCGATGACCGCCGTGGCCGGACAGCCGGTGTAGGTGGGAGTGATCACCACGCTTCGCCCCTCGGGGTCGATGTCGCGCACGATGCCCAGATCCATCACCGAGACGGCGGGGATTTCCGGGTCGGGGACGGCGGCCAGCACGGCGCGGATGCGGCCAGCGCGGTCGATCTGGGCGAGATCGCTCATCGCCTCACCACACCGCGTCCGGATAGGCGCGGGGCAGGAACTGCATTTCGGCCAGCAGATGGCCGAGATGTTCGGAGTGATGGCCGACGCGGCCGCCGACCGTGGCGCGGCGGGCGGCGGGCCGATCGAGGGTCGCCTCGGCGAGCACCTTATCCAGCTCCGCGTCGAAGGCGCCGCGCAGGCCGGCCGGATCGGGGGCGACGCCCTCGGCGACCAGCGCCTGCGTCACCGCGTCGGCTTCGAAGAGTTCATCGACGAACCGCCAGCACCAGTCCAGGCCGTCGATGACGCGGGCGCGGCTCTCGTCGGTCCCGTCGCCCAGGCGGACGATCCATTCGGAGGCGAACCGTAGGTGGTATCGGGTCTCCTTGATGGCCTTCTTCGCCACCCCGGCCAGGGTCGCGTCCGAGGAGGCGCATAGTCCCTCGAGCAATCCCTTGCGCCATAGGGAAAACAGGAACTGGCGGGCGATGGTGCGGGCGAAATCGCCGTTCGGCTGTTCGACCAGCAGGCAGTTGGCGAAGTCCAGCACGTCGCGGTGAAAGGCCAGCTTGTCGCCGTCGCGTCCCGCCCCCTCCACCTCGCCGGCGTAGCCCAAGAGGTGGGTCGCCTGGCCGATCATGTCGAGCGCGAGATTGGCCAGGGCCAGGTCGATCTCCAGGGTCGGCGCGTGGCCGCACCATTCCCCCAGCCTCTGGCCCAGCACCAGGCTGTCGTCGCCGAGGCGCAGGGCGTAGCGGAACAGAGCCTCGCGGTCGGGAGTCATGGGGCCTCTCTTCCCCCTCTGGGGGAAGTACCGGCGAAGCCGGGGATGGGGGCTCGCCCGGACGCGAAGGTCGGCGCGCGCTGGAGCCCCC
>JALYTR010000286.1 GCA_030854165.1 Pseudomonadota bacterium
AACCCGGCCAAGATCGCCAGATGACCGACGCAACGCGCGCCTGAAACCGCCGCGCCACGACCAGATCTCACGCGCCCACCCAACTGATCATCTATTTCGCCCTGGCGTTCCTGATCGCCTGGGGCCCCGGCGATGTCATCCTGTTGTCGAGGCGGATCCGCCGGACGCACCTGGCCATTGTCGAAATGTGGAGCAAACCCGAATGCGAACCGCACGACGCCGGCTCGTCGGCGCAATGGCCCTGATCCGTCGCGTACACCGGGACCACACCGATGCCCAGGACGCAGCGCTCAAAGCCAAGCTGGAGCGGATGAAGACGACCGAGGACTGGCTGAGGGAACCGATCCCGCGGTCCGCCGCGCCGTTCTATTGGCCCGCGCCGACTCGCCGCCACTGGCTCAGCCCAGCGGAGCTCGTCGTTATCGACGAGGCCGACCGGCTGCGCGCCTCGAGCCTCGAAGAGGTTCGAGACATCTTCGATCAGAGTGGAGTGCCGGTCGTGTTGATCGGCATGCAGGGTCTTGAGAAGCGCTTGGCGCGGCACGCTCAGCTCTATTCCCGGATCGGCTTTGTTCATCGCTATCGACCGCTCGGCGCCGAAGAACTGCGCCGGCTGCTCGACGAGCGCTGGACGACCCTGGCGCCGGGATTGCCATCGGGAACTTCAGAGGAAGCGCTCTCGGCTCTGGTGCGCATGACGGCTGGCAACCTGCGCCTGGTCACCCGACTCCTGGACCAAATTCGACGCATTCTCTTGCTGAACGGGTTGCACCGGATCGATCGGGCCATCGTCGAAGCCGCGCGGGAAAGCCTGGTCATCGGCGCGACGTGAGGGGCGGCGCTTGCGACAAATAGCGCCGAAACTCTACGTCAAATAATTCCAAAGCCGTCAATTCGCAAGCACCGGCCCGGCCCCCGGTTTGCCACACATAACGTCCTTTATGTGTGGCCTCTCAGGAGCACGAATTCCGACAACGCTGATCGCAGGAAGCTAGAGTCCCGAGTCACGTGCCAGCCGACAAGACGCATTATCGGAAAGGGGCCGCTGTTCCGCACCATTGAACGGGGGAGGACGGTGCTGACTGTTACGCAGTTACCGCAGGCCAATGCCTACGCGATGATCGGCGGCGCGGCCGCGACAACATGGCGATCGTCCGGGTCCGGGAGGTCAACATGAGCGATGTGGCGGGCGTAGTCCCGGACGTCGGCAGTCGGCAGGGACGCCTTCATAAGGTCGCGGGTGACGCGTAGGCGCTCAACGTCGAGCGCCGGGACGCGCGCAACGAGATTTCGGATCCACTCCTCGTGGATCTCGTCGGTCCATCGCGCCTCGACGAGGCTGTCGACGGCGCATTGGATTTGCAGGTTTCGCAAGTGAAAGGGATAGAGAACGCACGCATCGTAGAACGGCGACCGGCGGTCTATAGGGCATGGCCGCCCATCAGAGCCTCGGTATCCGCCGCCAGGGCGGTCAGGGCCGTTCTCTCGCCATCCAGCCTCGTTTGCAGAGCGAGCACGTCCTTGAGCTTCGCCCTGCGATGCTTGCCGACATAACGAAAGGGGAGATCGCCGACATCCATGCGATGGACAACGAGAGGACGGGACATTCCGAGGATTTCGGCCGTGGCATTGGGGCTGATCTCCCGCCCCGCAGCCACGACCGCCACTTGTTCGCCGCGAGCCAATCGGTCCAGGACCGTCCCGATCAGACCGGCGGCCTCGGGAGGTACGATCAACATCCGATCGGCGCCATGGGCGTCTTTGACGTGGAGCTCAACTTCGTCGCCGTCGGAGATCGAAAGCCCCGGCCCGGCTCGTTTCCGATCTCGATCGGAAAGCCTCGTGAATTGCAATCGGCTGGCGGTCATCGTCAGGGCTCCTCCGTCCCCAAGATAGGTGGAAACCATCTAACTGCAATATCTGATTTCAGCCAAGCCGGCCGTTTTCACGCGACCAGGGTCCGAGGCCGAGTGGCGAGGCCCGGTCCTCGGCGGCGAAGGGTCGGTGAGGCTCGGCAGCGGCGCGTTCGAGGGAAGCTACTCTTTCGGGTCGCGATTCGAAGATGGCGCGGGGACGAATCCGGAAGAACTGCCCGGGGCGGCCCATGCCGCCTGCTTTTCCATGGCCCCTTCGCTGATCCCCGGGGCGCCGGGTTTGCGCCAGATCGGATCAGGAACCTCCGCTATCGTCGAGATCCGGAAATCAGACGGCGGCTTCGCGATACCGACGATCACACTCGTCACGCGGGGCGACGTGCCCGGCTTGGACGAAGCCACATTCGTAGTCCATGCCGAAACCGCCAAGCGCGAATGTTCGGTCTCGAAGGCCTTGGCCGGTGTGGAGATCGGTCTGGACGCGAAGCTTGAGCCGTCTGGACGCTTAGCGACACCGCCGGCCCGCCAGAGCTGCAGCGCTAAGGATGGAACACCAGCTTTGCGACCGTCCCAGGCCCAGGTTCGAAGAATATCTTGCCATGTAGCTGAGACGCCAAGCTCTGCAGGATGCCTTGACCAAGGCTCCCTGTTTTGGTCTTTCCGAAATTCTTGGGCAAGCCTGGGCCATCGTCGGCGACAGTCAAGCTGTAAGCGTTTCGTTCCCCCTCGAGCACAATCGTGATCGCCCCGTCCGCACGGCCATGAAAGGCGTGCTTTAGGCTGTTCGTGACCAGTTCGGCCACGATCAGCGAGACCGACATCAGCGCGTCGAGGCTGAGGACGACCGGCCGCGCCGTGACCGTCAATCGGATGTCGGGCTTGTCGCTGGCCTCGATCAGGTCGCGGCACAGAGTTTCGAGATATTGCCCAACGGGCTGATCCACGGACGTCGGGTCGTGCAGACGCCGATGGACGCGAGACATCATGTCCAGGCGGGTCTGGGCCGCCTCGAGCGCGTGGGCGCCGGCGCTGTCGGGGTCGAGCGTCTTTCGCCGGAGTCTGAGCAGAGCGGCGACGAATTGCAGATTGTTGGCGACGCGGTGCTGCAGTTCCTTGAAGAGGGTGCGCGAGTGCTCGCGGGCCTCCGAGAGTTCGCTGATGGCTAGGTTGAGCGAGCGAATGACGTAGAGTTCAAGCCCAGCGGTCAAGATAAAGGCGACCATCGTGACGATGTGCGTGCTCGCCAGGGTGAAGGTTCCATAAGGTGGGAAGAACCACACCCACGCGACGAGCGTGCAAATCGCGGCGAACGCCAATCCTATGCGGATTCCTCCGAACAGGCCCGCCAGCAGGATCGCTGGCAGGAAGGTCATCGGTCCGATCCCTTCGCTCAGGCCGCCAAGCAACCAGCGGAGCGCCGAGGCCAAGATGAAGAATCCGAGCCCGGCCCCGATTCCTAACGCTGGCCGATCTCTTGGCAACTTCCGGAAAAGCGATAATCTTCCCATCGCGAAACTCCTCCCGCCATAAGCACAGGTTCGCCGACCTTTGACGGCAACGCAATCGCCCTGACCCCTCTACTTGAACAGATATGGCGCATCGGCCGCTTTGCACCCCGGGCCTGAGCGTTTCGCCGTCTTGCGTTCAACCCAACGCGAAGTCGGTCACGGCCCGCGGCAAGGAGAACCCACGCAGCCTCGCCGAGACGCTAGCCAATGCTGGTCGCCATTCACAGCTGGCGATCTATCTGCGGGATGGAAGCTTGGGCGCGCGGTTCATCGCGACGCCGTAGGAAAACTCGACGCGGCATGTCTCCGACCAGTCGCGCGCGGGAGCGCTTCCGGCTCGCATTTACCTCCTCCGTCGAGGTCCCATTCGACCTTCAGGCCGCTGTAAGTTGTACAAGGGAGGTGCAATGGCCCGCGCCCGGCC
>JALYTR010000022.1 GCA_030854165.1 Pseudomonadota bacterium
GGGGTGTCCTATCTGCCTCGAGGGGATCGTCGGATCAGGCAATGAACGCCAAATGGGTGGGAACGGCAAACCAATGGCGCGCGAAATCGAAATCTTCATCGACGCCGACGCCTGTCCGGTGAAGGACGAGGTCTATCGCGTCGCCGCCCGTTATGGACTGAAAACCCATGTGGTCGCCAACGCCTTCATGTTCGTCCCGGCCCATCCGCTGATCGAACGGGTGGTGGTGGAGCAAGGCCCCGACATCGCCGACGACTGGATCGCCGAACACGCGGGGCCGGGCGACGTGGTGATCACCAACGACATTCCCCTGGCCGAACGGGCGCTGCGGGCCGGAGCGGCGGCGATCGCCCCCAACGGGCGGCCCTTCACGGTCGATTCCATCGGCGCGGCCATGGCCGGCCGCGCGATCATGGAACAGATCCGCTCCACCGGCGAAGGGGGCGGCGGCCCAAAACCGTTCGATCGGCGTGACCGCTCGCGCTTCCTGCAGGCGCTGGACGAGGCGATCGGGCGCGAAAGGCGGCGGCGGCGGTGATCGCGATCACCGACGAAATATTTCTGGATGAAAACGAACTGGCGTTCAGCTTCATCCGGGCCTCTGGCCCCGGCGGCCAGAACGTCAACAAGGTCTCAAGCGCCGTGCAGATGCGCTTCGGCGCCCGCCGCTCAGCCTCCCTTCCCGACGAGGTGAGCGCGCGCCTGCAAAAACTGGCCGGTTCGCGCCTGACCCTGGACGGGGTGATCGTCATCACCGCGAGCCGCCACCGTAGCCAGGAACGCAACCGCGCCGAGGCGGTGGCCCGCCTCGTCGCCCTGATCGCCAAAGCGGCCGTGCCGCCGGTCAAACGCCGCGCGACCCGGCCCACCGAGGCGTCCAAGGCCCGCCGCCTGGACGCGAAATCGCGCCGAGCGGGCGTCAAATCCTTGCGCGGCCGGCCGGCGAACGGCGAGTAGAGATTGCAACCCGCGCCGGCCGCGCTAGCTTGGCGACTGTCGCGAAAGAAGGGGGAGTCGGATGCGCATCCAGGTCTCGATACCGGTTTCGATCGCGCTCGTCGCGCTCCTATGCGCCTGCGGCAAGAGCGGGGGCGATACGCCCAAAACCGCCGGGGCCGGCGGGCCGGTTTCTGGCGTCCCGGCCCCGCCCGCCCCGGCCGCCCCCACCGAAGCTCAGAAGAAGGCGGCCCTCGCCTCCCTTCCCCCCGCCTACCGCGCCGCCGACATCGACAACGGCGAGGCCAAGTTCGCCCTGTGCAGATCCTGTCACACGGCGGTCAGGGACGGCCCCGACATGACCGGGCCCAATCTCTACGACGTCTTCGGACGGCGGGCCGGGACCAAGCCGGGCTTCGCCTATTCCGACGCCCTGAAAATCTCCAAGATCGTCTGGGACGCTGACAGCATCGACAATTGGATCGCCAATCCCCGCGCCGATGTCCCCGGAACCAAGATGACCTACCTGGGCATGGAAAGCCCCAAGGATCGCATCGACCTGATCGCCTATCTCAAACTGGTGACCACGCCCAAGGGGCGCCTGCGCCCTTACGCGTCGTAGCCGGGGTTTTCCCGATCCAGCCGGCGCAAGCAGGCGGGCCAGGCGAGGGCGCCGCCCATGCCCCCGGCGACCTGGGCGCGGACCTCGGCCTGGCTCTGCTCGGAGGCCATAAGAACGTTTTCGCGACCACAAGACAGCGCCATGACCTGCTGCTTGCAGGCCCGCTCCAGATAGAACATGCCGATCCAGCAATCGCCGGCCGTCCCGCCCACCGCCAGGGTGCCGTGGTTGCGCAGCAGCATGACCGACTTGTCGCCAAGGTCTTGGACCAGCCGGTCCCTTTCCTCAAGGTTGAGCGCGATGCTTTCGTAGTCGTGATAGGCGAGCCTGGGCAGGATGATCAGCGCGTGCTGGCTGAGCGGCAGCAGGCCCTCCCTCTGGGCCGCTACGGCCACCCCCTGGTCGGTGTGCAGGTGCATCACGAAGTGGGCGTCCTCACGCGCCGCGTGGATCGCCGAGTGGATGGTGAAGCCGGCAGGATTGATGAAATGGTTGGTCTCCTGAAGAATCTGGCCCTCCAGGTCGATCTTGATCAGCGACGAGGCGGTGATCTCCTCGAAGAACAGGCCATAGGGGTTGATCAGGAAATGATGATCCGGCCCCGGGACCCGGGCCGAAATGTGGGTGTAGATCATGTCGTCCCACCCCTGCAGGGCGACCAGGCGGTAGAGGGCGGCCAAGTCGACCCTCGCCCGCCATTCCTCCGCCGACACCTTGCCCTTCAGCGAGGCCGAGCCCGCGAGCGATCCATCCGCCATGGCTGTTTCTCCTGATCGAAATTCACTTTCGTATCGGAGAGTCGCGCCGAAGGCGATCAAGGTCAAGCGCGACCCCGTATCGTCAGGGCGCCCGTGCAAGGGTTACAAAGCCGAATTTGCGGAAAAGTGCGGCGGCCCTGGGGCCTTCGAGGAAGCGCAGAAAGGCCGGGCCTCCTGGATTGGTCGAGGCGGCGACGAGAGCGATGGGGTAGACGATTTTCGGGTGGGTGTTGTCGGGGAAGAGACCGACGATCCGCACGCCCGGTTCGATCGCCGCGTCGGTGTCGTAAACGATGCCGAGCGGCGTCGCGCCGCGGGCCACGAAGGCCAGGGCGGCGCGGACGTTCTCGGCCGGGGCCAGCCTGTCCTTGACGCTGGCCACAACGCCCAGCGCGGTGAGCGAGGCGCGCCCATAGCGGCCGGCCGGGACGTCCGCGCCAGCGATGGCCAGGCGTCCCGTCCCCAAGGCGGCGGCCAGGGGCATGCCCGGCCCGATGCGCAGGTGGAGCTTGGAATCGGCCGGGGCGATCAGGGCCAGATGGTTGGTGAGCAGATCTCGCCGGCTGGCGGACACGATGAGGCGGCGGGCCGCAAGATAGTCCATCCAATCCCTGTCGGCCGAGATGAACAGGTCGGCCGGCGCGCCCTGTTCGATCTGGCGGGCGATGGCCGAGGAGGCGGCGTAGGAAAATCGCACAGGCCCGCCGCCCGAAACGGTGAAGGCGGCGCCCACATCGTCAAGGGCGTTCTTGAGCGAGGCGGCGGCGAAGACGGTGAGCGGCGCCCCAGAGAGCGGGGCGGCGACGGCGGGAGCGGGCGCCAGGGCGAGCGCCGCGAAGGCGATCAGCAGGGTGCGGCGGGCAAGGATCTTCAGCACGGTTCGCTCCATGACTCGATATTGCTCGACCGCGGGACGGCCGTCCATGGGCCGTCTGGTGGCAAATCCGGCCGTCTCGCCTTAAGTTGGCGGCTTGACCCAGACCCTGTCCCCGACCGGCGAGCCCAAGACCCTTGGCGTCAAGGCTTCGGTGAAGCTCCAGAAAGCCTACGCCGCCCGGCGCCGCGCCTGGGCCAAGGCGGTCGGCCGGCCCTACACCCGCGACCGCGACCCCCGCCCCCCGCCCGGCGAGTCGGACGTGGGCCCCGACGAACAGGGATAGAGGCGCCGGTTTGACAAGGCGCGGCTCTCCGCGTCTCCTTCGCACCGCATGTCAGGCCCCCTGCCCTTTCCCACCCGTCTCGCCTTCGTCGCCAGCGATTGGCCCGAAGCCCAGGAGGCGCGCGCCCGGCTGACCCGCCGCTATGGCGAAGTCTCCGAAGCCGAGGCGCAGGTGGTCGTCGCCCTTGGGGGCGACGGGTTCATGCTGGAGGTGCTGCACCGCAACCTCGCCACCCGCCGGCCGATCTACGGCATGAACCGCGGCTCGGTGGGCTTCCTGATGAACGACTACCGCGAAGAGGGCCTCGGCGAACGGGTGGCCGCCGCCGAACAGGCGGTGATCTATCCGCTGAGCATGTTGGCGCTCGATGTCGATGGAAAGGAGCACCGGGCGCTGGCGATCAACGATGTCAGCCTGTTGCGCGCCACCCGCCAGGCGGCCAAGCTGCGCATCCTGATCGACGGGCGCCCACGTCTGGAGGAGCTGATCTGCGACGGCGCCCTGGTCGCCACCCCGGCCGGCTCGACGGCCTATAATCTCTCCGCCCACGGACCGATCATTCCCATCGACGGCCAGGTGCTGGCTCTCACCCCGATCAGCGCCTTCCGTCCCCGCCGCTGGCGCGGCGCCCTGCTGTCGCACACCGCGCGGGTAAGCTTCGAAATCCTGGAGGCCGACAAGCGCCCGGTCAGCGCCGTGGCCGACAACGTCGAGGTGCGCAACGTGACGCGGGTCGATGTGGTCGAAGACCGCGCCATCGCCCTGGCCGTGCTGTTCGACGAGGGTCGCAGCCTGGAGGAACGGATGCTGGCCGAGCAGTTCTCGGCCTGAGGCGGAGAGGGACGTTTGTGACACAGATTCACTGGATCAAGGCGGCGAGCGACACCTTCGGCAACGCCTCGGACTGGTCGGGCGGTCGTGTGCCCGGCGCCGGCGACGACGCGATTCTCGACGCACCGGGATCGACGCCCTACACGGTCAGCGCCCTGACCAACGCGACGGTGAACAGCGTTCAGACCGCCTCGACGGCGCTGCTCGACATCAAAGTCGCCTTTTCGGCCACCGACGGCACCGGGACCGGGGCCAATCTGGGCGCGATCCGCATCGAGAACGGCGCCGCCCTGACCCTGCAAGGGCCGGTGGTGAACGTCGGCACGATCGAACTCTTCGGCACGGTCTCGCCAACATCGATCGTCATTGGCCCGAGTGTCACGCTGAGCGGCGGCGGAGCGATCTTCCTGAACTTCACCGGCGGGCCCGATCAACGGATCGTCGCCGCGACCGGTGGCGGGATCCTGACCGACGTTGACAATCGGATCAGCGGGCAAGGTTTCCTCGGCGGGCCGGGAATGACCATCGTCAACCAGGCGCGCGGATTCATCGAGGCCAAGGGTGGTCCGTTGGTCATCGACACCGGCGCCAACACCATCGTCAACGCCGGCCTGATCGACGCGGAGGGGGCCCCAGGCGACGACGGCCTCCCGCCCGCCCAGGGCACGATCCAGAGCCCGGTGGACAACAGCGGAATCCTGGAGATCGACGGGATCGGCGCCAGCCTGACGGTCAACGGCGCGGTGACAGGTTCGGGCGGTGCGATCATCGCCGGCGGAAACCTGCGTTTCAACGCCGCCTTCAGCCAGAACGTCCATTTCGAGACCGCCGGCGGGGCCCTTTATCTGACTCGGTCCGCGACCTACGGCGGCGTGATCTCCCAATTCGCCCAGATTGCCGGCCAGTCCCTCGACCTGGGGGACATCGGCTTCGTGGGCGCGGGCGAGGCGACCTATAACGGCACGAGTTCAGGCGGCGTGCTCACCGTCACCGATGGGACCCACACCGCCCACATCACGCTGGTCGGCGACTACCTGAACTGGGCCTTCGTCGCCAGCGGCGACGGCCACGGCGGAACGACCGTCATGGCCGAAGCGCGCGCCGTTCATTGGCTAAGCCCGGTCAGCGGCTCATTCGCGACCGCCGCTGACTGGACGGCCGGCACGGTTCCTGGCCCGAACAACGATGCGATCCTCGACGCGGCGGGTTCGACGAAATACACCGTCACCGCCTCGGCGAGCCAGAGCGTGGCCAGCGTCCAGACCGCGGCGACCGCGACCCTAGACATCGCCAGCGCCTTCACCGCGGCCAACGGGACCGGAAGCGGCGCCAACGCCGGAGAAATCCTGGTCGCCAACAATGCGGCGTTTACCGTCGGCGGCGTCCTTAACAATGCCCGCTACGTCGTGCTGGACGCCACCACCGGAACCGCGAGGCTGGTGGTCGCCGGCGCCGTCACTCTCGCCGGCGGCGGCGAGATTTTTCTGGGCGAGAATTCCAACGACCTCCTCGTCGGCGCTTCAACGTCGGTGACCCTGGCCAATATCGACAACATCATCGCCGGCGGCGGAGACCTGGGCGGCGGAAAACTCATCCTGGTCAATGGGGCCAAGGGCCAGATCCAATCCGAGGGCGCGACGGTTCTCACCATCGACAGCGGCGCCAACGCCGTCGTCAACGCCGGACTGATCGAATCCACCGGGGCGGGTGCAATCGTTCAGAGCGCGGTGAACAACACCGGCGTTCTGAAGGCCGACGGCGGCAATCTCACCGTCAACGGCGCGGTGACCGGTTCGGGCGGCGTGATCGTCGCCGGCGGAACCCTGCGCTTCAACGCAAGCTTCAATCAGAATGTCGCCTTCTCGGGCTCCAGCGCCGGCGTCCTGGCCCTCGCCCAATCCCAGGCCTATTCGGCCACCATCTCCGGCTTCTCCACGACCGGGACCGAGGCTCTCGATCTGGCCGACATCGGGTTCGTGAGCGCCGGCGAAGCGAGCTTCAGCGGCATGACCAGCAGCGGGATTCTCACCGTCACCGACGGGACCCACGCCGCCCATATCCATCTCACGGGCAACTACACGAGCGGCGACTTCACCGCCGCCAGCGACGGCCATGGCGGGACGACGATCAAGGACGGGCCGTCGGCCATTCATTGGCTCAATCCGGTCAGCGCCGCCTTCACCACCGCCGTCGATTGGACCGACGGCCTCGTGCCGGGCGCGAACAACGACGCCATCCTCGATGCGCCGGGCTCGACCAAATACATCGTCACCGCCTCGACGAGCCAGACGGTCAAAAGCATCCAGACCGCCGCGACCGCCACCCTCGATGTCGCCGGCGCCTTCACCGCGGCGGCCGGAACCGGATCTGGGGCCAACGTCGGCACGGTCCTGATCGCCAATGGCGGGACCTTCACCATCGGCGGCGCGTTCGCCGATCCCGGCCGGGTCATCATCGACGCCTCCAATGCCCGGACCAGCTTCGTGGCGGCGGCGAACGCCACCCTTACCGGCGGCGGGGAGGTCTTCATCGCCGAGAATGCCAATGACATCCTCATCGGGGCGTCGGCGTCGGTCACCCTGACCAATGTCGATAACATCATCGCTGGAGGTGGCGGCCTTGGCGGCGGAAAACTCATCCTGGTCAACGGGGCCAAGGGGCAGATCCAATCCGAAGGCGCCGCGCCCCTGATCATCGACACCGGCGCCAACACGATCGTCAACGCCGGCCTGATCGAGGCGGCGGGCGCTGGCGCGACCATCATGAGCGCGGTCGCCAACACCGGCTATCTGAAGGCCGACGGCGGCGATCTGACCGTGAATGGCGCGGTGAGCGGCATGGGTCTGGGAATCGTCGCCGGCGGGACCCTGCGTTTCAACGCAAGCTTCAATCAGGAAGTCGCCTTCCAGGGCTCCAGCGCCGGCGTCCTGACCCTGGCCCAGTCATCGAACTACACCGCCCTGATCGCCGGCCTCTCCGCCGCCGGCGCCGAGTCGCTCGACTTGGCGGATATCGGCTTCGTGAACTCTGGGGAAGCCAGCTATAGCGGCACGACCTCCAGTGGCGTTCTTACGGTCACCGACGGGGTTCATAGCGCCCATATTCACTTCGAGGGCGACTACCTGGGCGCGGCCTTCACCGCCGCCAGCGATGGACAGGGCGGAACGATCATCCACGCCACGGCCCCTCCCGCCGCTTCGGTCCACCGCTTCATCGCCGCGGCGGCTCGCCTCGGCGCAGGTGCGGCCGGACCGATGGGCGGAGGCCTTGAGAGCTGGCGGGCGGCGCCGGCGATGCTGACGCGACCGGCGTTGCCGGAGTAGCGCGCGCGTCACGCCCCCCGCCCAGCGCGAACGCGGCGTTGATCAGACCGACGTGGGAGAAGGCCTGGGGGAAGTTGCCGACCAGGCGGGCGGCGCTGGATCGGGGCGGGTCCTGCGTCTCTCCCCTCAAGGCCGTTCACGCCGAACAACAGGCGCCCGAGGATCGAGCGGGATCAAGGGGCGGCTCGATGTCTTGCCCCAACCAGGAATTGGCTCGGGCCGCGCTCTCATTTCGGCCCCGGCGAGGCGGCGGGCGTCGCCGCCACCGGCGCTTCCCTGTCCATCATATCATGCATCATTTCGTCGTGATCGGCGGGCGCGCTCTTCACGGTCGCCTGGTACCGCGCCGCGCTGAGAGATGGCATTTTTCGCACGAACGCCACCATATCCCAGATCAGCGTGTCGCTGTGCGTGCGGCCCCAGGCCGGCATGGCGGTCAGCTTGACGCCATGCTTGATGATCCAAAATGTCTCGGCGGGAGAAAGATCGACGCCATGGCCAAGTTCAGGCGCCGGCGGGTAGAGACCCTGACTGATCTCGGTCTTTTCCATGCCGGGGGCGAGATGACAGCCGCTGCACATTTCGGCGTAGAGTCCGGCGCCGGCGGCGATATGGCTGGGATCGGCCAGATCGGACGGGACCTTGATTCCTCGCGCGCGCACCGCGATGGAGCGGTCCCGCAGATGTTCGATGAGCCAATAGATCGGGGCCATGTGCGGAGCATCCGCGCCGATATCGTAAACTCCCGCGTAAATGAAAATGCCGAGGAAACCCGCCATTACCAGAGCGATGACGACGACGAAGGCGACGCTCGGGAAGTGCCGGCGAAGGTCGAGGAATTTCCGATCGCTCATGAGTGTCGTTCCCGCCGATTCGGCTCGCCGGGCGGCGCGCCGTCGCTGGATATACGCGCCAGCCCACCCCGAACCCTCTCGGCGGTCGGGGCGACCGAGGCGTCGTTCCGTTCGGTCGTCGAGGGCTGGGCGTCGCCCGGCGCGTATCCACTTGGACAATCTATTTCGATAGTCCTCAAGGAGTCACCATGACGGCCGACATTCCGCCGGCGACTTCGCGTCGTCGATTTGTGCAGGGTCTGGCCCTGGCAAGCGCCGCCACGGTCGGCGCGCCGTCTTGGGTCCGAGGTCAGAAGCAAGGTCGCGATCTCGTGGCCCTGAGCGGCGACGACTTCGACCTGACCATCGGGCCGATACCCATCAACATCACCGGCCGGAGCCGCATGGCGACGGCGGTCAATGGGTCCGTTCCGGCGCCGATCCTGCGCTTTCGCGAAGGCGACACGGTGACGCTCAAAGTCACCAACCGCCTCGGCGAGCCGACCAGCATCCATTGGCACGGCCTGCGCCTGCCGGCCGACATGGACGGGGTTCCCGGGTTGACCTTCCCCGGCATCATGACCGGGGAGACCTTCACCTACCGGTTCCCAGTCAAGCAGGGAGGCACATACTGGTACCACAGCCATTCGGGGATGCAGGAGCAGACCGGGCTCTACGGCCCCCTCATCCTTGAGCCCGCGGCGCCTCCGCCCTACGCCTACGAGCGCGACCATGTGATCCTGCTGTCGGACTGGACCGACGAAGACCCGATGACGGTGGTCTCCAATCTGAAGATGCGGGGGGATTACTACAACTTCCATCGGCGTACGCTGGGGACGTTCGCCGACGACGTGCGCCGCAAAGGCCTGGGCGCCACCTGGCGGAACTGGACGATGTGGGGCGGCATGAGGATGAGTCCCACCGACATCATGGACGTCACCGGCGCCACCTACACCTTCCTCGTGAACGGCCGGCCGCCAGCGGCGAACTGGACCGGCCTTTTTCAGCCCGGCGAGCGGGTGCGGCTGCGATTCATCAATGGTTCGTCGATGACAACCTTCGATGTCCGCATTCCTGGCCTTTTGCTGCGCGTCGTCGCGGCCGACGGAAGCGACGTCGCGCCGGTCGAGGTCGATCAGTTCCGCATCGGCGTGGCGGAAACCTACGATGTCATCGTCCAGCCACGAGATGAGAGGGTCTACACCATCTTCGCCCAGGCCGAGGATCGGACCGGCTATGCGCGCGCCACCCTGGCGACACGCCCGGGCATGGCGGGGACGATCCCGCCGATGGATCCACGGCCGATGCGCACCATGGCCGACATGGGCATGGCGAGCATGGCGGGTATGGACATGGGAGGCGACGCCAAGCCCGTCGGAGACATGGCCGACATGCCCGACATGAAAATGGGCGGTCCCGCGAAGACGCCCAGCGTCAACGCCGATCATGTCGATGTCGCGAAACTGCGGGGCCGGGTGAACGTCGACAACGTGGCCATGAAGACGCGGAATCGGCAGGCCAAGGCGGGCGCCGGCCTGGGCGGCGATGGCCGCCGCACCCTGGTCTATGCCGACCTGAAGGCCCTGACGCTGGACACCGCCGCCCGTCCGGCGGATCGCGATATCGTCTTCCACCTGACCGGCAACATGCAGCGCTGGACCTGGGGTTTCGATGGCAAGAAGTTTTCCCAGGCCGGCCCGATCCGCGTGAAGCTGGGCGAGCGGGTTCGTTTCGTGCTCATCAACGACACCATGATGGAGCATCCGATCCATCTGCACGGGTTCCTGTTTTCCCTGGAGAATGGGAACCAGGGGCGCCTGCCGCTCAAGCACACCGTCAATGTCAAACCCGGCGAGCGCCTGAGTTTCGTCTTTACCGCCGACACGCCCGGCCATTGGGCGTTTCATTGCCACCTTCTCTATCATATGGAGACGGGCATGTTCCGCACGGTGCTGGTGGCGTGAGAGGCCGTTCGGTCGCCGGGCTCGCCGCCGCCGGCGTCGCGGTCTGCGTGGCCGCCAGCGCCCACGGCCAGGTGTCGGGAGGCCGGGACGCCGCCGCGCCTTTCGGTCCTCCGGTCGATGACCAGCGGGTCTATATTCATGACGCGTTCGATCAGTTGGAAGGCCGGCTGGGCGGCGGTGTCGACAACACCTTTCGATGGGAAGGCGAGGCGTGGACCGGGACCGAACTGAACCGCCTGTGGATCAAGTCCGAGGGCGAAGTCGATGGCCGCGGCGCCGTATCCGACGGCCAGCAGGAGGTCTTCTACGACCGGCCCGTCTCCACCTATTTCGACCTGCAGGGCGGGGTGCGCTACGACGCGGACTCCGGTCCAGGTCGCGGCTGGGCGGCGTTCGGCGTCGAGGGCCTGGCGCCCTATTTTTTCAAGGTGTCCGCCACCGGCTATGTCGGCGATCGCGGCCGATACGCCGCCAAGCTGATGGCGTCCTACGATGAGCTCATCACCAATCGCCTAGTCGTCGAGCCCGAGGCCGAGATCAACCTCTACGCCAGAGACGATCCGGAGCGGCGGATCGGGGCGGGCCTCTCCGACCTCGATGCGGGGCTGCGGCTGCGCTACGAGATCACCCGCAAGTTCGCCCCCTATATCGGGGTGACCTATGAGCAGAAATTCGGAAACATGGCGAGCTTTGTCCGCGGCGTCGGCGAACGCTCCAGCGACGTGCGCTTCACTACCGGATTGAGAGCCTGGTTCTAGGCTAGATGAAACGAGAGGCGATCGACGGTGTCTTCTGAACTGGTCAAGGATCCCGTCTGCGGAATGTCCGTCGATCTAGCGACCGCCAAGCACCGGACGGAACACGACGGCAAGGTCATTGTCTTCTGTTCCGCCGGTTGCAAAGCGAAGTTCGACGCCGACCCTGATCGTAATCTGAGCCCTAGGTCCATCGCCGCCGCCGCTCCCATTTCGGACGACGCGATCTACACCTGCCCCATGCATCCCCAGATCCGCCAGGACCATCCGGGGGCGTGTCCGATCTGCGGCATGGCGCTGGAGCCAGAAATTCCCACCGCCGAGACCGGGCCGAACGCCGAATTTGCCGACATGAGCCGCCGATTCTGGATCGGACTGGTGCTCGCCGCGCCGGTGGTTGGGCTGGAGATGGGTGGCCACATGATGAGGCTTCACGCGCCGTGGAGCGAGCAGACGTCCAATTGGGCGCAACTGGCGCTCGCGAGCCCGGTTGTGCTGTGGGCGGGCTGGCCGTTCTTCGAGCGCGCCTGGAAGTCGCTCGTCGGCCGCAACCTCAACATGTTCACCCTGATCGCCATGGGAACGGGAATTTCCTGGCTCTATTCCGTCGTGGCGACGCTCGCGCCCGGCCTCCTGCCGCCGGCCTTTCGCGGGCCGGGCGGGGCTGCGCCGGTCTATTTCGAGCCGGCGGCGGTTATCACCGTCCTGGTTCTCCTGGGCCAGGTTCTGGAGTTGCGGGCGCGGGAGCAGACGGGTGGGGCGATCCGCGCCCTCCTCGACCTGGCGCCCAAGCTGGCGAGGCGGATCGCCTCGGACGGCTCGGAGGAAGAGGTTCCCCTGGGCCAGATCCTGGTCGGCGACCACCTGCGCATCCGCCCCGGCGAAAAGGCGCCGGTGGACGGCGAGATCCTGGAGGGACGCGGCTATGTCGATGAATCCCTGGTCACCGGCGAATCCATGCCAGTGGCCAAGGCGCCCGGCTCGGCCATCGTCGGCGGCGCGCTCAATCAATCGGGCGCCTTCATCATGCGCGCTGACAAGGTCGGCCGTGACACCATACTGGCCCGCATCGTCCAGATGGTGGCCCAGGCTCAGCGCACCCGCGCGCCAATCCAGCGCGTGGCCGACAGCGTGTCGGGCTGGTTCGTGCCGGCGGTCATTCTGGCAGCCGCGATCGCATTCGTAATTTGGGCGCTGGTGGGTCCGCAGCCGCGTCTGGCCTTCGCCCTGGTGGCGGCGGTCTCGGTGCTGATCATCGCCTGCCCTTGCGCGCTCGGGCTCGCCACGCCGATGGCGATCATGGTCGGGGTGGGACGCGGCGCCCATGCCGGCGTGCTGATCAAGAACGCCCAGGCCCTGGAACGCTTCGAAAAGGTCGATACCCTGGTGGTGGACAAGACCGGGACGCTCACCCAGGGCAAACCGAAAATTACCGCCATCCTGCCGGCGGAGGGCTGGAGCGAGACCGACCTGCTGCGTCTGGCCGCTAGCCTGGAGCGGCCAAGCGAGCACCCGCTGGCTCGCGCCGTCGTCGAGGCGGCGCTCAAGCGCAAACTCGCGCTCTCGGACCCCACGGACTTCGACGCGCCGGTCGGCAAGGGCGTCACCGGAAAGGTCGAGGGCCGCCAGATCGCCATCGGTTCGGGCGCATGGATCGACGCGCGGGGCGCGGCGACAGCCGCCCTGGCGGATGAGGCTGAAGCTCTACGGCGCGATGGCGCGACCGCGGTCTTTGTCGCCGTCGATGGCAATTTGGCGGGCGTTCTGGGCGTCGCCGACCCGGTGAAGGAGACAACCTTGGAAGCCGTGAAGGCTTTGCGGGCGGCGGGCTTGAGGATCGTCATGCTCACCGGCGACAATCGCACCACCGCCGAGGCGATCGGCCGGTCGCTGGGGATCGGCGAGATCGAGGCCGAGGTCCTTCCCGAACGGAAGAGCGCGATCATCGCCCGCCTACGAAGCGAGGGCCGGATCGTCGCCATGGCCGGCGACGGTGTCAACGACGCCCCGGCCCTGGCCGCCGCCGACGTCGGCGTGGCCATGGGAACGGGGACCGACGTGGCCATCGAGAGCGCCGGAGTGACCCTCCTGAAAGGCGACCTTACCGGAATCGTGCGCGCCCGGCGCCTGTCGCGCGCGGTGATGAACAACATCCGTCAGAACCTGTTCTTCGCTTTTATCTACAACGCCGCCGGAGTGCCGATCGCCGCCGGGCTGCTCTATCCGGCATTCGGCCTGCTGCTGTCGCCGACCCTCGCCGCCGCCGCCATGGCGCTGTCGTCGGTCAGCGTAATCGGCAATTCGCTGCGGCTGAGGGCGATCCGGCTCTGAACCGAAACGGGGCGTTCTACCGCGCCGTCGCTTCGACCAGATCGGCCAGGCGGTCGGCGGCGTCGGGGGTGGCGGCGCGGCGGGCGGCAGCGGCCATC
>JALYTR010000287.1 GCA_030854165.1 Pseudomonadota bacterium
GACCTGGGCGATTTCCTGGTTGGTGGTGACCTTCTTGGACGTCGCCTTGATGTGTTCGACGACCTTGGCGACCGCCTTATCGACGCCGCGGCGCAGGTCCATCGGGTTCATGCCGGCGGCCACCGACTTGGTGCCCTCGACCACGATGGCCTGGGCCAGGATGGTCGCCGTGGTGGTGCCGTCGCCCGCCTTGTCGTTGGTCTTGGAGGCGACTTCACGAATCAGCTGGGCGCCGAGGTTCTCGAACCTGTCGGAAAGCTCGATTTCCTTGGCGACGGTAACCCCGTCCTTGGTGGAGCGCGGGGCGCCGAAGGATTTTTCGATCACCACGTTGCGGCCCTTGGGACCGAGGGTAATCTTGACCGCATTGGCCAGGACATTGACGCCGCGCAACATGCGGTCGCGCGCGTCGGTTGAGAAATAGACGTCTTTAGCAGCCATTTGTCGGCTCTCTCTCTTTCGAAATTGGGGTTTCTTGGGGAACGGCTCGGTTAAGGGTCGCGGACTAGTCCAGCACGCCCAGGACGTCGCTTTCCTTCATGATCAGAAGGTCTTCGCCTTCGAGCTTGATTTCACTGCCCGACCATTTGCCAAACAGAATGCGGTCGCCGGTCTTCAGGTCCAGGGAATGGATCTTGCCCGAATCGTCACGGGCGCCGGGGCCCACGGCCATGACCTTGCCCTCCTGGGGCTTTTCCTTGGCGGTGTCGGGGATGATGATGCCCCCTTTTGTCTTTTCTTCTTCCTCGATGCGGCGCACGAGGACGCGGTCGCCTAGCGGACGAAACGCCATGAATCTTCTCTCCGTGGTTCGTAGCCTTGATGAATCGGTGTGTCGGCGGACGGGCAGGGCCGTTAGCAGCCGCGCCCGGTGAGTGCCAACGATTGCAAATTGGTGTCTCACCCCTTGCGAGTCAAGACGGGGTCGGCGAAATGGAGCCGACAGTGGCGATGGCGGACGGCCGGGAGACCCAAAAAAAGCCCGTCCGAGGGGATGCGAGAGTTGAACATCGAGGCCTTCCTCAATGACATGTTTCGCAGCGGCGCGCTGGAAGTGCGCCTGCCGGGGGGGCGACGGATCGTGGTGGGCGACGGCTCGACCCCCGCCGTCGCCGTGGCCATCGCCGATCGCCTCACCATCGCCCGGATCGTCGCTCGGCCGTCATTGGGGGTGG
This sequence comes from Pseudomonadota bacterium, assembly GCA_030854165.1. Taxonomy (GTDB): domain Bacteria; phylum Pseudomonadota; class Alphaproteobacteria; order Caulobacterales; family Caulobacteraceae; genus Acaudatibacter. The sequence continues at coordinate 1,176 of JALYTR010000287.1, forward strand.
GCGAAGCCTATATGAACGGCAAGCTCGTTCTGGAACGCGGCACGATCCACGATCTAGTCGAGCTGGCCTCCCGCAACACCGCCCATCGCGCCAATGGCCCGCGTCCCGGACGCCTTAAACGGGGGTGGACCAAGCTCTTGCGCGAGCGCAACGAGCGCAAGAGCGCGCGTCGCAACGTCGCCCACCACTACGATCTTTCGCTGGAGCTCTACCGGGCGTTTCTGGACGATGACCTCCAGTATTCCTGCGCCTATTTCGAGCAACCGGACGTTGGCCTGGACGAGGCTCAGGCGGCCAAAAAACGCCATATCGCCGCCAAGCTGCACCTGGAGGACGGCCAGCGCGTGCTCGACATCGGCTGCGGTTGGGGCGGCCTGGCCCTTTCACTAGCCTCGTGGAACGCCGTGAAGGTGGATGGGGTTACCTTGTCAACGGAACAGTTGGCTCAGGCCAGGACGAGAGCCGAGGCGGCTGGCCTGGCCGGGCGGGTCCAGTTCTCGCTCACCGACTACCGCGACGTCGCCGGGCCTTACGACCGGATCGTCTCGGTGGGGATGTTCGAGCATGTTGGGCGGCCGAACTATCAGGTTTTCTTCGACCAGATCGCCCGGCTGCTGGCGGATGACGGCGTGGCGCTGATCCACTCCATCGGCCGTTCGGAAGGACCCAGCACCACCGATCCCTTCACCGCCAAATACATCTTTCCGGGAGGCTATATCCCCGCCCTCTCCGAGGTGCTGCCGGCGGTGGAACGAGCCGGCCTGCGGGTCACCGACATCGAAATCCTGCGCCTGCACTATGCCTTCACCCTGGACCTGTGGCGCCGACGGTTCCTCGCCAATGGGGCCCAGATCGCAGGTCTCTATGACGAGCGGTTCCGCCGGATGTGGGAATACTATCTCTGCGGGGCGGAAATGGGCTTCCGATATGGCGGCCACATGAACTTTCAGCTCCAGGTCACCAAGCGCGTCGACGCCCTGCCGATCACCCGCGGCTATATCGACGAGACCGAGCGGGCCCTGGCCACCGCGCCCCGCCGTGTCGCCTGACAGATGGAGAGGGGTTTCATGCTGGACCACGTAAGCTTCACCGTCAGCGACGTGGCGCGGGCCAAGGCCTTCTATGACGACGCCCTGGCACCCCTGGGAATCAGCGCCGTGTGGTCCGTTTCCGCCGAGGAGACAGGAAGCGGGGCCTATCATGGCTTTGGTTCCGACGAGCGGCCCTATTTCTGGATCGGCGGCGGCGAGGCGGGGACCGGCGGCGCGCATGTCGCCTTCATCGCCCTCGACCGCGCCACCGTCGACGCCTTTTATGAAGCCGCCATGGCGGCCGGCGGCCGCGACAATGGGGCGCCGGGCCTCCGACCGCACTACCACCCCGACTACTACGGCGCCTTCGTCCTCGATCCCGATGGTCACAATATCGAGGCGGTGTGTCACGGGCGTCCGTGACGATTCGAGATGTCAGACAGAAACCTCTTCAGGCTCACCCGAGTCCATCCTCAAGACGTCGCACGTTTTTTGTCATTCCGTCGAGCGGGCCTGACGAACGATCCCGACGCATTCCGCATTCTTCCGGCCGATGACGCCGCGATCGCCGAAGAGGCGTGGCGCGCGCGGCTGGAGCGCGACCATGTCGTCGGCATCGAGCGCGGCGGCGATCTGCTCGGCGTCGGCGGCTTCTCCCGCTTCGTGGGCGCCAAGCTCGACCATAAAGGACTGATCTGGGGCATGTACGTCGCGCCCGCCGAGCGGGGCGCCGGCGTGGCTGATGAAATCATGCGGGCCCTGATCGAGACGGCGCGCGGCCGGGTGCGCCAGATCCAGCTCACCGTCATGGCCGACAACGCCCGCGCCCGCGCCTTCTACGCGCGTCATGGATTCGAACTCTATGGGGTCGAACCCCAGGCCGTGCGGCGCGAAGGGGGATGGGCGGACGAAGCCATGATGTGGCGGCTCGTCTAAGTCCTCCGGTCAGGCGGATCGCGAAGATCAGGCCATCGAATCCGAAGGCGGCCGAGGCAATTCCACGACAAATTCGGTCGCGCCCTGTTGCGTCGAGAGGCAGGCGACATCGCCCGCGTGCCGTCGCGCGATCTGGCGGACCAGGGACAGGCCTAGGCCCCAACTGCCTCCTTCCTCGCTCCAGCCGCCGGGCCGGAAGAAGGGCTCGAACACCTGATCGCGCAGGGCCTCGGGAATGCCTCGGCCATGATCGCGCACGGCGATGGCGATGAACGGGCCGGCCGATGTGTCCGTGTGGGTCAGTTCGACCTCGACGGGCGGCGCGCCGTGCTTGACGGCGTTGTCGATCAGATTGCGGATCATCCGCCGCAGGAGACGAGGCGAGCCCATCACCTCGAACGGCGCCGCACCGCCCACGACGGGGACCAGGGCGACGGCCGCCCGCGCGGCCTCCTCGGCGGCCAGGGCCACGCAGTCGATGCGCTCTGCCTCGCCGATGTTGGCCTCGTGGTCCAGGCGGCTGGCCAGCAGTATCTCCTCGACTAGAGCGTGACTCGTTCATTCGGAACCATAGCCTGAGTTGACGAGGTAGTTGGCGCACTCGCCTGGTGAGAAGAAATCGAGGAGCTGGCCGACCCTGCGCCAGGTGGCTTCGAC
>JALYTR010000288.1 GCA_030854165.1 Pseudomonadota bacterium
TCGGCAGTTTCGCGCTGGGCGGAGGGGCCATGGCGGGGCGGGCGCTGGTCGCCCTGCGGACCGGGCTGCACATCTTCGAGTTCGCGACGGGCGCGCTGACGCCGCACGCTGCGACGCCCTACGACAGTCGCCGTTTCTTGCTCAACGAGGGCAAGTGCGACAGGGCCGGACGATTCTGGATCGGCGGCATGTACCATCCATTGCCGCCGATCGTAGAGGGGCCCGGCATCGCCGAGCTGGCGCCGCTCTACCGTTTGGATCCGGGGGGCTTGATCGCGGTCTCACCGCCGGTGTCGCTCTCAAACGGACTGGCGTGGAGCCCGGACGATCGCACGATGTATCACAGCGACACCAACCAAGGCACTGTCTTCGCCTATGATTTCGACCCGGTCCACGGGACCGTTGAAAACCGGCGCGTTTTCATCAGGTTTAACGAGAAAGGGCCCGATGGCGCGGCCGTCGATCGCGACGGCTTCTACTGGGTGGCGATGAATGGCGGCGGACGGATCGTTCGGTGCGACCCCGAGGGTCGGATCGAGCGCGAAGTCCCGATGCCGGTTCGCTACCCGACGATGTGCACATTCGGCGGAGCGGATTTCGATACCCTCTATGTAACGTCGGCAACCTGGGCCTTGAGCGATCTGGAGAAACCTCGCGATCCGTTGGCGGGAAGCCTTTTCACTTTCCAGGCGCCGGTTCCCGGCTTTCCGACAAATCGGTGGGTGAACGACGGAGCCGACGGGTCAGGCTCCTGAGATTGCCCTGGCCAAAGCGAGGAAGCCGGCGACCGGAACGGTTTGCGCCCGCGCGTCCGAATCTATGCCGACGCTCGCGCACAGCGCCTCGCCCCCCAGTTCCCGCAATGAGGAGCGAAGCATTTTGCGGCGCTGACCAAAGGCGGCCTGGGTGACTGTGTGGAGGGATGCGATCAGGTCGGCGGGCGGCCGCTCAGCGCGGGGGATGAGGCGGACGACGGCTGAGGCGATTTTGGGAGGCGGGGTGAAGGCGCGGGCGGGCAGATCCATGACGATGCGCGTCTCGCACAGCGCCTGAACCAAGACCGCCAGACGACCGTAGTCGCCACCGCCGGGCGCCGCGACGATGCGCAGGGCGACCTCTTTCTGGAACATCAGGGTCATGGCCGTGGGGCGGAAGGATCCGGTCAGCCACTTCACCAGCAAAGGCGTTCCCACATTGTAGGGCAGGTTGGCGACGATGGCGGTCGGCGCGCCGGCGAGCGCCGTTTCGTCCACGCTCAGGGCGTCGGCCTGGACGACGGTCAGGCGTCCGCCGGAGGCCTTGGCGAGGTCGGCCAGGATCGGCGCGAAGCGGCGATCTCTTTCCACCGCCACGACCCGGGCGCCCGCTTCCAGAAGGGCGCGGGTCAGACCGCCCGGGCCAGGGCCGACTTCGATCACCCCGCGGCCATCCAACGGTCCCGCCAGCCTGGCGATCTTGCGGCAGATGTTGAGGTCGAAGAGGAAGTGTTGGCCGAAGCGCTTGTCCGCGCCAATGTCGGCGGCGGCGAGGACGTCGCGCAGGGGCGGCAGAGCGTCAAGAGTCATGCGCCAGCGCGGCGTTCGGCTATGGCGGCGGCGAGGCGCAGGGCGGCGATCAGGCTGTCGGGGCGCGCCAAGCCTTTGCCGGCGATATCGAAGCCGACCCCGTGATCGGGCGAGGTTCGCACGATGGGCAGGCCGAGCGTCACGTTCACCCCGCCCCAAAAGTCTAGCATCTTCACCGGGATGAGCGCCTGGTCGTGATAGAGGCAGAGGGCCGCGTCATATCGGGCGCGGGCCTCTGGATGGAAGAGGCTGTCGGCGGGATGGGGACCGGTGGCGTCGACGCCGGCCTCCCGCAGAGCGCGCACGGCGGGCGCCACGACGGCGATTTCCTCGCCGCCCAGGGCGCCGGCTTCTCCGGCGTGAGGATTGAGGGCCGCCACGGCCAGGCGGGGCGCGGCGATCCCGAAGTCGCGCCCGAGGGCGCCGGCGGTGACGAGACCGGCGTTGACGATCGCCTCGAAGGTGATGAGGCCTGGCACCCGCGCCAGCGGTTCATGAATGGTCACCAGGGCGACGCGCAGATCGGCGGCGGCGAGCATCATCACCGGCCCGCGCGCCGCCTCGCCTTGCGGCGGTGGCGCGAGCTTGCCCAGAAACTCGGTATGCCCGGGAAAGGCGAAGCCGGCCTGGTAAAGCGCCGCCTTGGCGATCGGGGCGGTGACCAGGGCCGAGGCGGCGCCGGAAAGGGCGAGGCCGGCCGCGACCTCGATCCATCGGATGACCAGGGGGGCCGCGCTGGCGTCGGGCCGGCCCTTGACCGGGTTCTGGTCGAGCGGGATGTCGAGGACGGGCAGAGCGCTTTGGAAGGCCGCGGTCGTTTCGGCGGCGTCCTCAATCGCGCGGAGAGGCGTGATCCCCGCGTCGGCGAATCCAGCCAGACATCGCGCATCGCCGACGACCAGGAAGGCGGGACCGGTCTGGCGAAGGGCGCGCCATGCCTTGACGACAATCTCGGGCCCGATGCCGGCCGGATCGCCCAGGCTGAGCGCGAGCGGAGCGGGCGTCACCGGGTCTCGATGGTCGCCGAGTTTCTCAGGTCGCGCAACTGGCGCTTGGCGATCATGGCCAGTTCCTGGCCGTAGAGACGATTGGCGATATCGTCATGCTTCAACTGACCCGCGCCGCCCTGGCGCTTGCCGCACACGGCGATGAGATGCAGGCCCGCGTCGGTGCGGATGGGCGCCGAAACCTGGCCGACCTGCAGGCCTTCGGCCGCTTGGCGGAAGGCGGGGGCCAGATCCTTGGTTTCGGCCTCGCCCAGGTCGCCGGAAACCACGCCTGGGATCTTGGCGCTTTCGACGGCGAGATTGTCGCAGCCGTTCAGTTTCGGGCGCAAGGCCACAAGCTTGGCGTTGGCGGCGGCGACCTGTTCGGCGGTGGCCCCCTTGGGCAGGGCGATGGCCACCTGCTTGAGATTGATGAGTGTGGTCGAGCCGCCGGCCCGCCGGTCCTTCAGATAGATGACATAGACGCCGTCCTTGACCGGGATGGGCGCGGAAAGCTGCCCTGGGCGCAGCGAGATCAGGGACTGATCCACTTCGGGGGGCATTTCGCCGGTGGATATCCAGCCCACCTCGCCGCCGGCGGCGGCCGAGGGCGAGTTGGAGAATTGCCGCGCCACCGCCGCGAAGGGGGCGCCCTTTTTCAGCTGGCCGATCAATTGCGACGCGCCCTGCTCGGCCGCCGTCTCGCCGCCGGCGCGGGTCGCGTCGATGAAGATTTCGCTGATCTGATACTGTGGCTTGTCCGCTTCCGCTTCGAGCCGCTTTTGATAGGCCTTGATCTGATCCTCGCCAACGACCAGGCGTTGGCCGTAGCGACCGCGAATCCAGCCGCGCCAACTGATCTCCGCCCTGAGCTGATCGCGGAAGGTCTGCGCGCCGACGCCCTGGGCGGCGAGTTGGGCGAGGAGTTGGTCGGCGCTGGTGTTGTTGTTGCGGGCGATATCGGCGAGTTCGTCGTTGACCTCCGCATCCGAGGCGATCAGGTCGAACTTCTGGGTCTTGGCCTCGCGGGCCAGTTCCTGCATCTCCAGCCGCTCATCGACCAGCGAGCGCACCGCCTCGCGCTGAATGTCGGGCAGATTCTGTTCGGTCGGCTGAATGCCCGACGTGACAATCAGCAGGCGCATCCTCTGGACGATGTCATAGGTCGAGATGATCTCGTCGTTCACCGTCACCACCACGGACTCGGAAAGGCCGGACGGCGGCGCCGTGGCGGCGGCGACGGGAGG
>JALYTR010000289.1 GCA_030854165.1 Pseudomonadota bacterium
CTCGAACAGAGAGCCGGCGTCGGCGGGGTCGGAGGCGACGATGGCGGCCGACGGGACGACCCATAGGCTGACCCCCTCCATGCGCCGCGTATAGACATCGCGCGCGCCTTCCAGGGCCATCTCCGGGTCGGCGGCATGCACGCTTCCCACATGCTTGTGCGAGAGCCCGCCGCGCGAACGGATGAAGACTTCCCACAGCGGCCAGTCGCGCGGGGCCGGCATGTCGGCCATCAGGCGGCCTGGGCCACGCGGGCGCGCTTGTCGGCATGGGCGGTGGCGGCGGCGCGCACCCAGGCCCCGTCTTCCCAGGCGGCGACGCGGGCGGCCATCCGCTCCTTGGCTACGGGGCCTTCGCCGCGCACCACCGCGTAGAATTCCTCCCAGTCGATGGGGCCGAAGTCGTAGCCGTCCTTGGCCGCGTTCCATTTCAGGTCCGGGTCTGGAATCGTCAGGCCGATCGCCTCCGCCTGCGGCACGGTCACATCGACGAACTTCTGGCGCAGGGCGTCGTTGGTGTCGCGCTTGATCCGCCAGCGCATGGACTGAGCGGTGTTGGGCGAGTTGTCGTCGGGCGGCCCGAACATCATCAGCGAGGGCCACCACCAGCGGTTCAGGGCGTCCTGGGCCATGCGCTTCTGGGCCGGCGTTCCGGCCGCCATGGCCATGGTCAGCTCGTAGCCCTGGCGCTGGTGAAAACTCTCCTCCTTGCACACCCGCACCATGGCCCGCGCGTAAGGCCCATAGGAGGTCCGCTGCAGGGGCACCTGGTTCATGATCGCCGCGCCGTCCACCAGCCAGCCGACCGCCCCGATGTCAGCCCAGGTCAGGGTCGGATAGTTGAAGATTGTTGAGTATTTCGCGCGTCCGGAATGCAGCGCCTCGATCATCTCGCGGCGCGAGGTCCCCAGCGTCTCGGCGGCGCAGTAGAGATAGAGGCCATGGCCCCCCTCGTCCTGCACCTTGGCCAGCAGGATGGCCTTGCGGCGCAGGCTCGGCGCGCGGGCGATCCAGTTGCCCTCCGGCAGCATGCCGACGATCTCCGAATGGGCGTGCTGGGAGATCTGCCGCACGAGGGTCCTTCGATAGGCCTCCGGCATCCAGTCCTTGGGCTCGATGAAGGCGTCGGCCGCCACCCGCGCCTCGAACGCTTCGACGAGATCGGCCGGCTCGCTGGCGGCCAGCGACTGGACGGCCCTCGCGCCCTTGTCGAATTTCTGCAGGTCGGTGGTGTACATGGGCGTCTCGGAGGCGGGTTCGCGTTGGCGCGAGGGGCTAGATATAGGATAGGTGGGCGCAGCGGCCAATTCATTCGGGTGGGAGCGCCGACCGTGACCTTCGAGACCATCGTCTTCGACCTCGCCGGCGGGGTGGCCCGCCTGACCCTGAACCGCCCCGACCGCCTCAACAGCTTCACCGCCGCGATGCATGCCGAAGTGGGCGAAGCGCTGGGCCGCGTCGAGGCGGAGGGGGCGCGGGTGCTCCTCATCACCGGGGCCGGGCGCGGCTTCTGCGCCGGCCAGGATCTGGCCGATCCGGCCGTGGCGCCGGGGGCGGGGGCCGACCTGGGCGAGGCGCTGGAGAGCCGCTACAACCCCCTGATCCGCCGCCTTGTCGCCCTGCCCATGCCGGTGATCTGCGCGGTGAACGGGGTGGCGGCGGGGGCGGGAGCCAACATCGCCCTGGCCTGCGACCTGGTCCTGGCGGCGCGGTCGGCCAAGTTCATCCAGAGTTTCGCGGCCATCGGCCTCATCCCCGATTCGGGAGGAACGTGGATATTGCCCAGGTTGATCGGCCACGCGCGGGCCATGGGCCTGGCGCTGACCGGCGCCCCGCTCGCCGCCGAGCAGGCGGAGGCCTGGGGCTTGATCTGGCGGTGCGTGGAGGACGACAAGCTCATCGAAGAGGCCGAAACCCTGGTGGCCAGATTCGCCTCCGCCCCAACCGCCGGCCTCGCCCAGACCAAGCGCCTGGTCCGCGCCGGCTGGGCGCTCGGCTTCGACGCCGCCCTGGACGCCGAGCGCGACGCCCAACGCGCCCTCGGCCAAACCGCCGACTACGCGGAGGGGGTCGCGGCCTTCACCGCCAGGCGCGCGCCGCGGTTCACCGGCCGCTAGGGAATGCGGCCGTGCCTCTGCTCTCTTCCCCCTCTGGGGGAAGTACCGGCGAAGCCGGGGATGGGGGCTCCAGGGTGAACCGGCCGTTCGCGCAAGCTGGAGCCCCCTTCGGCGCTTCGCGCCACTTCCCCCGAGGGGGGAAGAGAGGCGTGGGGGAACAGCGGAAACACAAACTTCAAGGAAACCCCCGCCGATGACGCCCCTGAAGTTGATGAGCTACGCCCAGGATCGCTGGACCGTCCCAACCGGCGCAGCGGCTTTCGCCCGTTCGGCGGTTACCGGGGAGGTCGTGGCCGAAGGCGGCTCGCTGGGGCTGGACTTCGCCGGGATGGCCGATCATGCGCGGACCGTCGGCGGCCCGGCTCTGCGCGCCCTGACCTTCCACGACCGCGCCAGAATGCTCAAGGCCCTGGCCGAGGCGATCATGGCCAGCAAGGAAGAGCTCTACGAACTTTCCTTCGCCACCGGCGCCACCCGCCAGGATGGCTGGATCGACATCGAGGGCGGGGCCGGGACCCTGTTCGCCTATGCCTCCAAGGGTCGGCGGGAACTTCCCGACGCCCATCTGCTGATCGACGGCGAGCCCGAGGTGTTGGGCAAGACCGGCGCCTTCATCGGCCAACACGTCTGGACGCCGCTGCACGGCGTCGCGGTGCATATCAACGCCTTCAACTTCCCCGTCTGGGGGATGCTGGAGAAGCTCGCGCCCACTCTGCTGGCCGGCGTGCCAGCCATCGTCAAGCCGGCCTTCGCCACCGCCTGGCTCACCGAGGCGGCGTTCCGCATCCTCATCGAGGCGGACGTCCTGCCGCCCGGCGCCCTGCAACTGATCGTCGGGCCAGTGGGCGATCTCTTCGATCACCTCACCGGCCAGGACGTGGTGAGCTTCACCGGCTCGGCCGCCACCGCCGCTTGGCTGAAGGCCCACCCGACGGTGTTGCGCGAGGGGACTCGGTTCATCGCCGAACAGGATTCCCTCAACGCCTCCATCCTCGGCCCCGACGCCGGGCCACAGACGCCCGAGTTCGACCTCTTCGTCAAAGAGGTCGTCCGCGAGATGACGGTCAAGGCGGGCCAGAAGTGCACCGCCATCCGCCGCGCCCTGGTCCCGATGCAGCACATCGACGTCGTTGAGCAGGCGCTGAAGGAGAGCCTCGCCAAGGTCGTGGTCGGCGATCCGCGCGACGAGGGCGTGCGCATGGGGCCGCTGGTCAGCCGCGCCCAGCGCGACGATGTGCGCGCCAAGGTCGTCGAACTCGCCAAGCCCGCCCGCGTCGTGTTCGGCGATCCGGATCGCGTGGAAGTGATGAACGCCGACGCCGAGGCCGGCGCGTTCCTCTCGCCCATCCTGCTGCGGGCGGACGACCCCTGGACCGCCGACGCCGTGCATGACGTGGAAGCCTTCGGCCCCGTCGCGACGATCATGCCCTACGCCGATCTGGCCGACGCCGTCGCCCTGGCGAACCGGGGCAAGGGATCGCTGGTCGCCTCCCTCTTCACCCACGATCCGGTCGTGGCGAGCGAAGTTGTGCTGGGGGCCGGCGCCTTCCACGGGCGCCTCGCCATCATCGACCGCGACTGCGCGAAAGAATCCACCGGCCACGGCTCGCCCCTGCCGAGCCTCGTCCACGGCGGCCCGGGGCGGGCTGGCGGCGGTGAGGAGATG
>JALYTR010000023.1 GCA_030854165.1 Pseudomonadota bacterium
TCTGCAACCGCTCGCCCATCAGGCGGGCCTGGGCGCGGCCGTCGCCCGCACCGCCGTCTGGACATCCCTGGTCGCTCAGGTTCTGGGCGGCGCCACGGCGACGCTCCTGGCCGGCAGGGTTCGCTACTTCACCGTCTTTCTGATCACGTCGGCGACCTACCTGGCCGTCTGGTATGTCTATTCGCGGCACACGCCGGCGTGGCTGTTCGTGTCGGCCAACGCCCTGGCCGGCCTCGTCACCCTGTTTCTGGCCCCCTTTCTGGTGCCGCTGACCATCGACGCCGATCCCACCCGGCGGGCCGGCATGCAGAGCGGCGCGGCGCAACTGCTGGGCGGCGCGCTGGGTCCGCTACTGGCCTCCCTGGTCGTTGGCGAGGGCGACGTGCACGGCGTACTGTGGCTGGGCGCCGCTCTCCTGCTCGTCGGCCTGGCGGTGGTGACGTGGTTGCGGGTGACGACGCGGCGTCCTATTTCCACGGCCACGCCGGCCTAGGGCCGCGCGTCGCAATACTATCAGAGGGAGAGTTGCGATGGCATACCGGGTCGCCGTGGTCGGCGCCACCGGCGCGGTGGGACGTGAAATGCTGAACATCCTCGAGGAAGTGAGCTTCCCGGTGGACCGCATTCACGCCATCGCCTCGCGCAATTCCATCGGCGTCGAGGTCGGCTGGAAGGCCGGCGCGATCAAGTGCGAGGACGTCGCCCAGTTCGATTTTTCGACCGTCGATGTGGTGCTGATGTCGGTGAGCGCCGAGCTTTCCCGCGAATGGGCGCCGCGCATCGCCGCGGCGGGTCCCATCGTCATCGACAATTCCTCGGCCTGGCGGATGGACCCGGACGTGCCCTTGATCGTGCCGGAGGTGAACCCGGACGATGTGGCCTACGCCCGACGCAAGAACATCGTCGCCAACCCCAACTGCTCGACGGTGCAATTGGTCGTGGCGCTGAAACCCCTGCACGACGCGGCGAGGATCAAACGGGTGGTGGTGGCGACCTATCAGTCGGTGTCGGGGATCGGCAAGGAGGGCATGGATGAGCTGTGGGATCAGACCAAGGGCATTTTTGTGCTCGGCCCCTCCGAACCGCACGTCTTTCCCAAGCAGATCGCCTTCAACGTCATTCCGTATTGCGGCGACTTTCGCGACGACGGCTACACCGACGAAGAACACAAGATGCGCGACGAGACTCACAAGATCCTCGATCCGGCCATCGCGCTGACCGTCACCTGCGTCCGCGTGCCGGTGATGGTCGGCCATTCCGAGGCGGTGAACGTCGAGTTTCACGATCCCCTCGACGAGGACGAGGCGCGTGACATCCTGCGCGAGGCGCCCGGACTCATGGTCATCGATAAGCGCGACGCCACGGGCTACATGACCCCCAAGGAAGCGCAGGGCGAGTTCGCGGTCTATGTGTCGCGCATCCGCGCCGACCCCACCGTCGAGCATGGCCTATCGATGTGGGTGGTGGCCGACAACCTGCGCAAGGGCGCGGCCCTCAACGCGGTGCAGATCGCCGAGCTTCTCCATGAACGTGGCGTGATCGGACGTAAGGTCCTGGCGTGAGCCTTTCGGCGCCGGCGCCGGGCGGACCATACCGCCAGGCGCTGATCGTCGGCGTCGGCTGCTATGTGCTCTGGGGCGCCATGCCGGCCCTGTTCATCGTCATGGGCCACGCCGGCGCGACGCCCCTTGAAATCCTGGCAGAACGGGCCGCTTGGTCGGCGCCCTGGGCGCTTGCCCTGGTCCTCATCGCCGGGCAGTCCGGCCAGGTGGCGCGGGTGTTCGCGCGGCCCCGCCTGCTCGCCATGCTGGCCCTTTCGGCCCTGCTGATCGGCAGCGGTTGGGCGGTCTACGTCTGGGCGGTCACCAACGGGCGAAACCTCGAATCGAGCCTTGGCTACTACATCACCCCTCTGCTCAACATGGCGGCCGGCGCCCTGGTGTTCCGCGAGCGCATAGACAAGGTGGGCGCGGCGGCCATCGCCCTGGCGAGCGTCGGCGTAATTCTGCAGACCCTCGCCCTTGGTCATCCCCCGGTGATCGCCCTTTTCCTCGCCGTCGCCTTCTGGGGCTATGGCCTGATCCGCAAGCGGATCGACGCCGACGCCCAGACCGGCCTCTTCGTCGAGTGCCTGCTGATGGCCGGCCCGGGCCTGGCCTACGTGATCTGGCTGCATCATGCCGGCGGCGGCATCTTCGGCCGATCGCTCGGTCATTCCCTCCTGATGGCGTTCGCCGGCCCCGCCACAGTGGCGCCCCTGGCCCTGTTCGCCTGGACGGTGCGGCGCCTGCCGCTATCGGTGATGGGATTCCTGCAGTTCATCGCGCCGACCATCGGCTTCGCCGTCGGCATCGCCAACGGCGAGACCCTCACCCCGCTCACCGCCGTCTCGTTCGTGTTTATCTGGGGCGGGGCGGCGACCTTCATCTTCGGCGCCTGGCGGGCAACCCGAGCGCTTTCCGCAACGGTGGGAATGGGTGTCGCGGCCGGAAAGCGCTCAGATGTTTGAGTTGAAGCCTGTCCCGATCGGGACAGGCTGGGGGCGGTTTCAAAGGACGCTGTAGGCGGCCTCGATCAAACGCCTGGCTCTCGGGTCGGCGACCAGTTCGGCGGACTGGCGATTCATCACATAGGCGCCAGACAGCCCGCGTTCCGGATCGGCGAAGGCGCAGCTTCCGCCCCAACCGGAGTGACCGAAGGTCTGGTGGCCGGGCCCATAGATCCACAGCCCTTCGTTGCGCATGAAACCCGCGCCCCAACTCAAGTCATAGGGCAGCACCAGGTCGGGGCCGGCGACGCGCTGGCGCGCGGCCTCCGCCGCCAACCCCGCGGGTAGCATGCGCGCGTCGCCGACCTTGCCATCGCACGCCAGGGCCGACATCAGCCTCGCCAGAGCCGGCGCGGTGGCATGACCGTTGGCGGCCGGAAATTCCGCCCGCCGCCAGGCCGCCAGGTCCATTCCGCCGGGAGAAGACCATTTGGCCAGAAAGGCCAGGCGCTTGACCTCGGTGATCGGGCCGAGGTTCGGCATGGCGGGGGGCCGGCGAATCTCGGCGCATCGCCCATGTTCGGCGTCGGGCAGGCCGATCCATAGGTCCAGCCCGAGCGGCGCGCCGACGTCCTCGCGCAGCGCCGTTCCGAGCGTGCGCCCGTCCACGCGCCGGAAGATCTCGCCGGCTAGAAAGCCGAAGGTCACCGGATGGTAGCCGCTGGCGCTACCCGGTGGCCACAGGGGCGTCATGGCGGCGAGCCGCCCGCACGTCTTCTTCCAATCGTACCAATCCACCGGCGCCCATGGCGCCTCGAGGCCCGCCAATCCGCCCTGATGCGAGAGCGCCTGTTCGACGGTGAGCCGATCCTTGCCCGCCGCCGCGAGCTCCGGCCACAGATCGGCGACGCGCTGGCCATAGGATAGCCGCCCCTCGCCGACCAGCTTGGCGATCATTACGCTGGTCATCGCCTTGGTGGTGGAGAAGACCGGCGTCAGCGTCCGCTCGTCGAACGGCCGGCTTTCATCGCGGTCGGCCCAACCCCCCATCAGATCGATGACGATCTCGCCGTCGATGGCCAGGGCGAAGCGGGCGCCGAGCTCGAGGCCCTCGTCGAAATTGGCCGCGAAAGTCCGCCCCACGGCGGCGAACTTGGGTGGGCAGAGGCCGCGGGGGCGCAGATCCGTCATTCCCCGGCCGCCCCGCGATCCTCCCCCGTCCTCTTACGGGGGAGGGGGACCCCGAAGGGGTGGAGGGGGCGGGTGAGCCAGGATTTGCCTCCCCCGAGCGCGACGCGGATGGACGGGTTTCGGCGCGGCCGCGCACGGCCCTCGCCCCCTCCACCGCTTCGCGGCCCCCCTCCCCCGCTTCGCGTGGGAGGAACGGGGCGTGCGTTGGCGCCCACGCCGATCAGCGCGTGGGCACCGGGTGTTCGCCGCGGTAATCGTAGAAGCCGCGGCCGGCCTTGCGGCCCAGCCAGCCGGCCTCGACGTATTTCACCAGCAGCGGACAGGGCCGGTATTTGGAATCGGCCAGGCCTTCGTAGAGCACGTTCATGATCGACAGCACCGTATCCAGGCCGATGAAATCGCCCAGCTCCAGCGGGCCCATGGGGTGGTTGGCCCCCAGCTTCATGGCCGTGTCGATGGCCTCCACGGTGCCGACGCCTTCGTAGAGGGTGTAGATCGCTTCGTTGATCATCGGAGCCAGGACGCGGTTGACGATGAAGGCGGGGAAATCTTCGGCGTTTGCGGTGGTCTTGCCGAGGGATTTGGCGAACGCCACGGCGATCTCATAGGTCTTCGCGTCGGTGGCGATGCCGCGGATGATCTCGACCAGTTTCATCCTGGGAACCGGATTCATGAAATGCAGGCCGATGAACCGTTCCGGCCGATCGGTGGACGAGGCCAGGCGGGTGATCGAGATCGAGGAGGTGTTGGAGGCCAGCAGGGTTGTGGGCGAGAGGTGCGGCTGAAGAGCCTTGAAGATATCCTTCTTGATCGCCTCGTTTTCAGTGGCCGCCTCGATGGCGAGATCGGCCTGGCCGATGGCCGCCAGGCTCTGGGCCGGCCTGATCCGCGCCAGGGCGGCAATCCGGTCGGCGTCGCCTATGACGCCCTTTTCGACCTGCCGGGTCATGTGCTTGTCGATCTGGGTCAGGCTCTCGGTGATCGCCTCGGCCGCCAAGTCGTTGAGCAGCACGTCATAGCCGGCCAGGGCGCAGACGTGAGCGATGCCGCCGCCCATCTGCCCGGCGCCGATGACCCCGACCGTCCTGATTTCAGTCATGCCAGATTCGCCTCGCGCCGCGTTCGTGACAGGTTTCTAACACAAGCGCGCCATCGGCTCCACGCTTTTGCTGCAATGCAGCGAAACCCTATTTTCCCGCCGCCGTCAGGGCCGCCATCAGCTCGGGGACGGCGGTCTTGTAGTCGGCCACCAGGCCATAGTCGGCCACCTGGAAGATCGGCGCGTCGGCGTCCTTGTTGATTGCAACGATCACCTTGGAATCCTTCATGCCGGCCAGATGCTGGATGGCCCCGGAAATGCCGATGGCGATGTAGAGCTGCGGCGCCACCACCTTGCCGGTCTGTCCGACCTGATAGTCGTTGGGCGCGTAGCCGGCGTCCACCGCCGCCCGCGAAGCCCCGACGGCCGCGCCCAGTTTGTCGGCCAGGGGTTCGATCACCTTGTGGAATTCCTCGGCCGAGCCCATGGCCCGCCCGCCTGAAACCACGATCCTGGCTCCGGCCAGTTCCGGGCGGTCGGATTTGACGATTTCGTCGGAGACGAACCTTGTGTGCGGCGCGCCGGGGCCCGGATCGACCGCCTCGATGGGCGCCGAACCGCCCTCCTCGGCTGCCTTGAAGGCGGTGGCGCGCACGGTGATCACCTTCTTGGCGTCGGCGGATTTGACCGTCTCCATGGCGTTGCCGGCGTAGATGGGGCGCGTGAAGGTGTCGGCGTCCACCACCGCCGCGATCTCGGAGATCGGCGCCACGTCCAGTAGCGCCGCCACGCGAGGAGTGAAGTTCTTGCCCACCGAAGTGGCGGGGACCATCAGCGCGTCATAATTGGCCATCAGCGGCAGGACGCAGGCCGCCAAGGCCTCGGCGATCTGCTTGTCCAGCGCCTCGCTCTCGGCTGTGAGCACCTTGCGCACCCCGGCGATTTTCGCGGCTTGCGCCGCCACGGCCGCCACGTTCTGGCCCGCCACCAGCACATCGACATCGGCCGACAGAGCCAGCGCGGCGGTGACGGTCTTGTGGGTATTATCCTTGAGAGTGAGGTTGTCGTGATCGGCGACGACGAGAACGGCCATCTAGATAACCCCCGCTTCGGTCTTGAGTCGGGCCACCAGGTCGGCGGCGTTCTCCACCTTCACCCCGGCCACGCGCTTGGCCGGCTCGGTGACCTCGAGAACCTTCAGATGGCCGGCGCCCAGGCCGCCGTAGTCATCGACGGTCTTGATATCGATGGTCTTCTTCTTGGCCTTCATGATGTTGGGCAGGGAGGCGTAGCGCGGCTCGTTGAGGCGCAGGTCGGCGGTGACCACCGCGGGAAGGTCGAGTTCGAGGGTCTGCAGCCCGCCATCGACCTCGCGCGTCACCCGCACCGTGTCGGCGGCAAGCTCGATCTTGTAGGCGAAGGTGGCCTGCGGCCAGTCCAGCAGGGCCGAGAGCATCTGGCCCACCGCGTTGTTGTCGCCGTCGATGGCCTGCTTGCCCATCAGGATCAGCCGGGGCGCCTCGGCCAGGGCCACGGCCTTAAGGAGCTTGGCGACCTCCAGGGGTTCGGGGTCGGCGTCGGTCTGGATCAGGATGCCGCGATCGGCCCCCATGGCCAGGGCGGTGCGGATCGTCTCCTGGGCCTGGATCGGCCCGATGGAGACGGCGACGATCTCCTCGGCCAGGCCCTTCTCCTTCAGGCGGATCGCCTCTTCCACCGCGATCTCGCAGAACGGATTCATCGACATCTTCACATTGGCCAGATCGACGCCGGTCTTGTCGGACTTGACCCGCGCCTTGACGTTGGAATCGATCGCCCGCTTGACCGGGACCAGAATCTTCATCTCAGAGCTCACCGCCAGCCGCGCGCCGCTTCAAGGGCACGGCCATGGGCAATAACGCCTTGGCGGAGCAATGCAAGCGACGCCATTCGCGCCCTGGCCTGCATCGCTCGCCCCTTGTATGAACCCCGCCGATGGACCGCTGGATCACCAACGCCAAGCTGATCGTGCTGGCCGGGTTCCTCGCCGTGAGCTTAGGCACGGCCTGGTATGAATGGGCCTATGTGTGGCCGGTGAAGCGCTGCGACGCGCGCGGGGCCTGGTGGGATTTTCGTGACCGTCAGTGCCTGACCCCCATGCCGATCTGGCGGATCACCGGGCGGGGTCTGACGCCCGCCGCGCCCGATCAGCGCGTCGCGCCGGGCGTCCAGAGCACGTCGCCGGCGCCCTTGGCGTTGGCGAAGCGGGCGGCGACGAACAGCAGGTCGGAGAGCCGGTTGAGATAGCGCAGGGCCTCGCCGTGCGTCCCCGCGCCGTCCGCCTGGGCGAAGGCCACCGCGCCGCGTTCGGCGCGCCGGCAGACGGTGCGAGCCAGATGCAGCGCCGCCGAGGCCGCCGATCCGCCCGGCAACACGAACGAGGTCAGGGGCGAGAGGCTCTCGTTGAGGGCGTCGATCTCCCGCTCCAGCCGCTCCACCTGGGCGGCCACGATGCGCAGCGCCTCCGGCGCCCCGGCGCGGCGTTCGGGCGTGGCCAGATCGGCGCCCAGGTCGAACAGGTCGTTCTGGATGCGCGCCAGGATCGGATCGAGGTCGGCGTCGGCCGCCGTATGCTGCCGCGCCATGCCAATCACCGCGTTCAACTCATCGACGCCGCCGTAGGCCTCGACCCGGTGGCTCGCCTTGCTCACTTTCTCGCCGGTGGCGAGCCGCGTTTCGCCGCCGTCGCCGGCGCGGGTGTAGATGCGGTTGAGGATGACCACGCTCTCGCCCCCTAGTGCCGTCCGCGCCACATGATGGCGGCGACCAGGATGAGGATGGCGCAGGCCTGCAGGGCGACGCGCAGGCGCATGAGCTTGTTGGACCATTTGAAGCCGAACTCGCCGCCGCGAAACAGGGTGTAGATGCCAAAGCCCAGGGTGATCGCCACGGCGGCCAGGGCGAGGGGAACCAGCAGGTCGAAGACATCGCGCATGGGCGGGACCCTAGCCCTCCGCGCCGCCGCCCGCTACTTATCACGCGCCATCGCCTCTGGAGGAGAGCCCCATGATCGTCGTTCATCACCTGAACAATTCGCGCTCGCAGCGCATCCTGTGGCTGCTCGAAGAGCTGGGCGTTCCCTATGAGATCAAGTTCTACCAGCGCGACGCCACCACCAACCTCGCGCCGCCCGAGCTGAAGGCCGTCCATCCCCTCGGCAAGTCGCCGGTCATCACCGATGGGGGGCGGACCATCGCCGAATCGGGCGCCATCGTCGATTTTCTGATCCGCACCTACGGCCACGGACGCCTGGCCCCGGCGGCCGATTCTCCCGATCATGAGACCTATCTGGAGTGGCTGCACTACGCCGAAGGCTCGGCCATGCTGCCCCTCATGCTACTTCTCTACACCACGCGCCTGGGCGAGGCCGCCGCGCCGCTCAAGGGGCGGATCGACGATGAGATCGCCAATCACCTGGGCTATGTGAACAAGGCGCTCGACGGGCGTGACTATCTGGTCGGCGCCGACCTCACCGGCGCGGACGTGCAGATGAGTTTCGTCGGCGAGATCGGCCGCGTCTTCGGGCGTCTGGCGAATTTCCCCCATATATCGGCCTGGATCGACCGTCTGCACGCCCGGCCGGCCTTTAAGGCGGCGTTGGAAAAGGGCGGGGCCTACAGCTTCGCCTGAGGGCGCGCGAATGAAGGAGGAAGTTTTCATCGGCGGCTGGACGCGCGCGCGGCTGCGCCAGCGCGGCCAGAGCGAGCGCCATGCGGTGTGGAAACGGGCCCGCGCCCTGCACTCGGCCGAAGGCAACCATCTGGCCCGCGCCATCGAACTGCTGGGCCTGCCCTACGCCGAGCCTGAACCGCTGGCGCGGGACGATCCCCTGCCGATCCGTATGGCCGAGATCATGGCCTCTTCCGCCGCCCGCTCGGCCGCCTTGGAAGCGACGCTGGACGGCCTTCCCGCCATGGCCGGGATCGATACGCTGCTTCATGACGAACTCGGCGAGGCGTACCGTCGCGACCCGGCCGCCCCCCTCACCGCCCAGGTCCTGGTCGCCGAACTGATGACGGCGCTGGGCTACACCGCGGCCGGCCGCAAGGATCTTCCCAAGCGAAACGTGGCAAGGTCGGCGGTGTTCTGGAAGCGGGGGTAGCCGGCCGCGCCGCGGCGCCGCCCGTTTAGTTCATCCGCCGCGTCGCCTCGGGCAGATGGAGAGAGAATTCGGGGATTTCGGCGTCGAACATCTCCCCCGTTTCCCTGAGCATCTGGTAGGCGCCGCGCATGGCGCCCGAGGGCGTCGGCAGGGGACAGCCGGAGGTGTATTGGAACGACTCGCCCGGATCGAGGGTCGGCTGCTCGCCGACGACGCCGGGACCGCGCACCTCCTCCACCCGGTTTCGCGCATCGGTGATGATCCAGTGGCGGGAGATCAGTTGCACTGTTTCGGGCCCGCGGTTCTCGATCTCGACGGTGTAGGCCCAGATGTATTGGCCGTCTTCGGGCCGCGACTGGGCCGGCAGATAGGTGGGCGTCACGCGCACCAGCACGCCGCGGGTGACCGCTTCATAGGCGTTGGCCATCAGGCCCGGTCCAGGGCGCGCTCGATATCGCGCGCCAGGTCGACGGGGCTTTCGAGGCCCACCGAGAGACGCACCCAGCCGGGGGTGAGGCCGATCTCCAGGCGCTGTTCCTCGGTCATGGCGCGGTGAGTGGTGGTGGTGGGGTGGGTGGCCATGGACTTGGCGTCGCCTAGATTATTGGCGATGTCCAGCAACTCCAGGGCGTTGAGGAAGGCGAAGGCTCTTTCCCGGGAACCCAGGTCGAAGGCGATGAGGCTTCCCCCGCCGCTCATCTGGCGGGCCGCGATGTCGTGCTGCGGATGGTCCGGGCGGCCGGGATAGCGGCAAGCCTTCACCTTGGGGTGGACGGCGATGAGATCAGCCAGGACGGCGGCCGTGGCGCTCTGGGCGCGCACCCGGATGTCCAGCGTTTCCAAACCCTTGAGAAGGACCCAGGCGTTGAACGGCGAGAGGGCCGGGCCGGTGTGGCGGATGAAGTCGCGGTAGGCATCCTCCAGAAGGGCGCGGGCGCCCAGGACGGCGCCGCCCATCACCCGGCCCTGGCCGTCGATGTGCTTGGTGGCCGAATAGACCACCACGTCGGCGCCCAGCTTCAGCGGCGACTGGAAGATCGGCGTGGCGAAGACGTTGTCCACGACCACCTTGGCGCCGGCCTCGCGGGCGATCTCGGCGATGGCGGCGATGTCACAGATTTCCAGCAGGGGATTGGCCGGAGTCTCCAGGAACAAAACCTTCGTGTTCGGTCGCACGGCGGCGCGCCAGGCGGCCAGATCGGGGGCGTCCACCAGGGTCGCAGCAACGCCAAAACGCGGCGCCCAGGTGTTGAGGATCCAGGCGCATGAGCCGAACAAGGCCTTGCCCGCCACCACATGATCGCCGGCGCGCAACAGGCCGGTGAGGGCCAGATGCACCGCCGCCATCCCCGACGCCGTCGCCCGGCAGAATTCCGCGCCCTCTGCCAGGGCCAGGCGATCCTCGAACATCTGCACGGTGGGATTGCCGTATCGGGAATAGACAAATCCCGGATCGGTCCCGGCGAACCGCGCGTCCGCCCCCTCCGCGCTGTCGTAAACGAAGCTCTGGGTCAGATAGAGCGCCTCGGCCGTCTCGCCGAAGTTCGAACGCGCCAGGCCGCCGCGCACCAGGCGGGTGGCGATATCCCAGTCGCGCGGGTCTTGCGCCATGGCGCTCTCCTCAATCCGAAAGTCGGCGCCTCTCTTGCCAGACTCGCGGCCATCGCCCAAGCAGCCCTAATGAGCGACACCATCGGCATTCTGCCCTGCCAGGCCATCGAAGCGCTGATCGCCGGCGGCTCGATCACCGCCGCTGGGGGTTTCGACGCCGACCAGGTGCAGCCGGCGAGTCTGGACCTGCGGCTCGGCAAGCGCGCCTGGCGGGTGCGAGCCTCCTTCCTGCCGAGGGCGAACGGCGCGGTGGCGGACCGTATCGCCGACGTGGCCATGCACCAAATCGATCTGGTCGGCGGCGCGGTGCTTGAGCGCGGCTGCGTCTATATCGCCGAACTCCAGGAAAGGTTGGCTTTACCCGCCAACGTATCGGGCCGCGCCAACCCCAAGAGCTCCACCGGCCGCGTCGATGTGTTCGTGCGCCTGCTCACCGACGGCCAACCGGCCTTCGACGACATCGCGGCGGGCTACGAGGGCCCGTTGTTCCTGGAGATAGCGCCGCAGACCTTCTCGGTGCTGGCGCGGGCCGGGACGCGGCTCAATCAGCTACGGCTCAAGCGCGGCGCGCCGGCGGCGCTGTCGGCGCGAAGCGTGGGCGTGGACTTAAGCGAGGGCGTCGCGGCCTATCGCGCCCGCCGCCACGCCGGGGTCATCGATCTTGATCACGAGGGCGGCCACGACCCGCGCGACTTCTGGGAGGCCTTGGCGCCCAGGCGCGGCGAACTGCTGCTCGATCCGGGAGAATTCTACATTCTGGCCTCCAAGGACCGCATCGAAATCCCGGTTCTCCAGGCCGCCGAAATGACTCCCATCGACCCGGCGGTGGGCGAATTCCGCGTCCATTACGCCGGCTTTTTCGATCCGGGGTTTGGAACCGCCGAGGCCGGTGGCGAGGGCTCGCGCGGGGTGCTGGAGGTGCGCAGCCACGAAACCCCCTTCCTCCTCGAAGACGGCCAGACCGTCGCCCGCCTGGTCTTCGAGCCGCTTACCGAGCGGCCCAATCGCCTCTATGGCGCGGGAGGCTCGCACTACCAGCGCCAGGGCCTACGGCTATCGAAGCATTTCGCGGCGTGGGCGTAGTTACGCCGCGCGTCGATAGATCGATTGCTTCGGCGTCGCCACCACCCGTCGCAGCATCGGCTCGAACGCCTCAAGCGGCATGCTGTCATAGTCGGGATCGAAGCTGTTCTGATCGTAGAGGTGGCAGAACTGGGCGCCGTATTCGAAGTGGGGGTGGCCGCGGTATTGCTCGCGCATGTCGCGGTCGAGGCCGATATGATGGAAGAAGTAGTAGCCCTGGAAGACGCCGTGCTTGTCCATCATCCAGTAATTGGCCTCGCCGATATAGGGCTTCATGATGATCGCCCCGATCTCGGCGTGGTTGGCTGGCCCCATCAGATCGCCAATGTCGTGCATCAAGGCGCAGACCACATATTCCTCGTCGCGGCCGTCGCGGTGGGCGCGGGTCGCGGTCTGCAGCGAATGTTCGAGGCGGGTGACCGCGAAGCCACCGGTATCCTCTCCCAGCATCTCAAGAGAGGCGAGCAGGCGGTCGGGCAGAGCGTCCTTGAACGGCGCCGCGGCCGCGCCGATGGCGGCCCAATCGGCCTGCGTCCCCTCGGTCATGGCGTGGAACTTCGCCTTCGCCATCATCCCGCCGTCGGCCATGGGAGTCTCCTCTTCTATGGACAAGGCGCCCATGGTGCGGCCATGGGCGCGTCACGTCAACGTCTTGCCGCGCCGCCTCGTTTCGCTATGGTTCCACCGCAAGCGCGGCCGTAGTTCAGAGGTAGAACGTCAGCTTCCCAAGCTGAATGTCGCGGGTTCGATTCCCGCCGGCCGCTCCAAGGAACAGGCTGCTTCGCGCGGTGCTTTTGCCGTGCCGCCCAAGGAGGGAAATCCATGAGATCGATCATCATCGCCGGCTGCGCAATTGCCGCTGTCGGCTTGGCCGGGTCGGCCGGCGCCCAGACGCGGTCGGGCAACACCACGCGCGGCGCGGTCGCCGGCGCGGTCGGCGGGGCGGTGGTCGCCGGTCCGGTGGGCGCGGTGGTGGGCGGGGTCGGAGGGGCGGTGATTGGCCATCACGCCAGGACACGCTCGAGGACGAGCACGCGCCATCACTCGCGCCACCATCATCACGCAGCCAAGACCTCGACCAGTTCAGGGGCGACCACGCCGAGCCAATAGACGGCGGGTCCGGTCGATAGTTACGGCGCGCTGGTTGTCCAGCCCCCGCCCAGTGCGGCGATCAGGTCCACCGCTGTCGTCAGACGCGCCGCTTCGATCTGCAACTCGGCGTTGCGGGCGCTGAGCGCCGTGGCCTGGGCGACCACCACGGTGGTGTAGTCGGCCTGGCCGGCCAGATACTGATTGCGGGCGATGACCTCGTTGGCGTCGGCCGCTCGCGAAGCGGCTTGGCGCAGGGCCTGCTCCACGGCGAGGACACGCTGGGCGGCCAGATTGTCCTCCACCTGGCCGAAGGCGGTCAGCACCGTCTGGCGATAATTGGCCACCGCCTGATCGTAGGCCGCCCGCGCTTGCGCCACCCTGGCGCGGCGCGCCCCGGCGTCGAAGATCGTCTCGACCGCCGAGGCGCCCAGGGACCAGACGAGATTGGATGTGTTGAAAAGTCGCCCCAGTTCGCTTGAGGCAAATCCAACCTGACCGGTCAGATTGACGGTGGGATAGTAGGCGGCGGTCTGAACGCCGATCAGGGCGTTGGCGGCGGCGGCCCCGCGTTCGGCGGCGGCGATGTCGGGCCGGCGCTGCAACAGGGCCGAGGGCAGGCCGGCGGGGATTTGCGGCAGCCGCAGGGTCCATGGGGCCGGCGCCAGGGTGAGGGAGGCCGGCGTCTGGCCAGCGAGGATGGCGATGGCGTGCTCGGCGCGGGCGCGCTGCTGGGCGAGATCGGCGTCGTCGGCCTGGG
>JALYTR010000290.1 GCA_030854165.1 Pseudomonadota bacterium
ATTCGTGGCCAGGGAGCGGCGAGAATCTCTGCCAACCGACCACGGATGTCTTCGATCTGGGTGGCCGAAAAGACACTCAGCCGATCCGCCGCCCTCTCTGAATGCGCGAGCATATCAAGACGCCACTTCGTTGACCCGCGCCACATATCGCTCGATGCGGTCCCGGATCGGAGGCCCGGCGTCTTCCCTGAACCGCGCCGCCCACGCCTCGTTGGTCGCGTCGCCTATACGCTCGACCGGCATCGGTCGAATATGCGATCCGGCGCGGCGGCGGGGAACGCCCAACGAGTCGCACGCCGCCATGACCAAGGTGAAGTCGCCCTGCGCGAAATCCTCGTAGACCGCCGACCGCCAAGGCCGCCCGCTCCGCTCGGCGTAAAGCCGCAATATGTCCACGCCGCCGGCGATAAGCGAAATGTATCGCGCGATATCCGCCCCGTCATACACGGCGGCGGCGGTGGATTTCTGGTTGGAATGCCATTGGCCGGTTTGCTTGGCTTTCACGCATGAAACCGCCTGGGCGACGATGTCCCTGCGCGCCAGCAGGATGAACGACGTCACCGAAAAGTAGGCGTCGAAGAAGCCGGACAATTCCGCCGCGATCACGCTGGTCCAGTCAGCCTTGAAGGCGAACCAGGCGCCCCGACGTTGCGCCACGATTTCCGCGGCGGCGCGGCCCTTCATCTGGGCGGGATTGAGCGATTCTCGCATCCGGCTGATGTCGAAGGCGGTCTCCAGCTCGCGCGTCAGATAGGTGCTGCCTGTCCGGGACGTAGCCAGGGCCGCCAGACAGCCCTCAAGTCTTGGCCAAGGGGCGGTGGGAATCGCTCCCATGCGTCCGCGAATGAGATCGACCTGGGCCTCCGGGAAGCCGTCCAGCCGATGCGTCGTCTTCTCCAAGGGAATGGGCATTTCAAGGCGCCATTTCGTTGATTTGCGCCCCATACCGCTCGATGCGGTCCCGGGTCGGGAGACGCGGCGGCTGTTCCGCCAAGGGCGTTGCTTGGCCGGACGGAGGAGATCGAGTGTCGTTCACGGCGTCCGTCTTATGGGCATCGTCGGACAATTGTCCAACGCCACCGAGGCGGCGCCTGGGGAGAACCGGGCGTCGCTTGCCCCGCCGGCCCCCTCCGGGCTAAACCTTGGGCGCCCTCGAAGCGGATGTGGCGGAACTGGCAGACGCACCGGGTTTAGGTCCCGGCGCCGCGAGGCGTGGAGGTTCGAATCCTCTCATCCGCACCAGGCGCGTCTCCCGAGCTCGGTCAGGCGGACCGCGCGGTGAACTTGAAGGCGAGGGCGAAGGACATGACGTGCCGATGAAGATCGTCTGCCTTGGCGGATGCGGCATCCAAAGGCCCTTGATGACCGAGGCGGCGCGCGACCTGGTCGATGTCGGCGTGTTTCGGCGCATCGGCTTTAGGCGCATGCCCAGCGCCTTCACGCCTCGCGCGCTCATCCAGCTGATCGATTTCTGCACCGGCGATCTGGTGATTCCCTCCGACATTCAGCGATTCTGCTTCATCGAACCGGCCCAGGCGCCGCGCGGCGCGCGAGCCTTGGAGATCAAACAGGCGGACATGGCCCTGGTCGAACTGGTGTCGCCCAATGAAATCCTGTTTCGCGGCTATTCGCTCAATCCCAACTATCTGATCTTCGAGGTGGCGCGGCTGAGAGCGCGCGATCCGGCCCTGGCGGAATCGGTTCGGCGATGCCTGGGCGCGGGGCTTTGGCGGCGCAACGAGCGGGTGCGCGCCAAAGAGGCGCTGAACCTGCGGGAAAACCTCGCCGTCGAGTGCCCGGAGGACCAACTGCTGCTGGCGGTGACGGAGGAAGCGCGCGGAGTCTTGTTCGGCGAGGCCGAGATCGAACAGGTCTTTCGCGATGTCCAGCACCGCTTGGACATGCCCGTCGCCTTGGCGCTGCATTTCGCCCACTACATGCCGGATGGGCGGCCGGTCAGCTGGCCGCCCGGTTTCGTGGATACCGTGCGGTCGGTGTCGCGCCGGCTCGGGTGGCCCGCGTTCGATCCCGCGCCCCTTGTCGCCGCCCACGGCGTTGAACAGGCGCTGGAATTGGGTGGCGCGAGTCAGGATCTCCTCATCCACTATCGGCCGGCGTTTGAATCGGTGATGGGCGAGGCCTTGTCCCACTTCATCCGCGTCGCGGCGCGGGATGCTGATCAACGGGCCAAGCCCTCGGACAGGCTTGAGAGCCCGCTCCCCGCGTGACATAAGGGCGGCTCGTTTCGCGCCGCCGGCCGGGGTTGGGAAATCTTGGCGGCGGCGTTTTGTTGGGCGTCGGACCGGTGGTCGCGCCCGCGGATCCTCGACTCGGGACAGGCAGGTCATGCAGGTTATCGACAATTCGGGTAAAGGGCTCAGCCGCAGCTTCGGCATTCGTGTGCCGGCCGCCGAGCTGGGCGCCCTGCTGGAGGCGCGCATCGCCGAAATCGCCCCGACCCTGAAGCTCAAGGGATTTCGGCCCGGCCACGTGCCGATGGGCCACGTGCGGCGCCTCTATGGCAAGGCCCTGATGAGCGAGGTGGTGGAAAAGACCCTGGGCGAAACCTCCCAGAAGGTCCTCGACGACCACAAGCTGCGCATCGCCTCCCGTCCCGATCTGCGTCCCTCTTCCGACATGGACAAGGTCATCGCCGGGACCGAGGATCTGGCCTACGATCTCGAGGTCGAGGTGATGCCGGAATTCGAGCCGGCCGACGTCACGGCCCTGAAGCTTGAGCGCCTGGTTTACCACCCCTCCAAGGAGGAGCGGTCCGAGGCCCTGGCCGAACTGGTGGCCCAGGGCCGCACCTACTCGCCGCGCACCGGCAAGGCCGTCAAGGCCCGCGATGGCGACCAGCTCGTCATCGATTTCGCCGGCACGATCGATGGCGAGGCCTTCGAGGGCGGCGCGGCGGAGGGCGTCGAACTGGTGCTGGGGACCGGCCAGTTCATTCCCGGCTTCGAAGCCCAGCTCCTCGGCGCCGCGCCAGGCGCGCAGGTCACCGTGAAGGTGGAGTTCCCGGCCGATTACCAGGTCGAGCGCCTCAAGGGCCGGGCGGCGCGGTTCGCTGTCACCGTGAAAGAGGTGCGCGCGCCCAAGGCCGCCAAGGCCGACGACGCCCTGGCCCAGCGTCTGGGCCTGAACGATCTGGCTGCCCTGAACGGCGCCATCCTCGCCAATCTGGAAGGCCAGTACAAGGAGGCTTCGCGCTTCAAGCTCAAGCGCGCTCTGCTCGATCAGCTCGACGATCGGCACGACATCGCCCTGCCGCCGCGCATGGTGGAGGCGGAATTCGAATCCATCTGGAAACAGGTCGAAAAGGACGCCGCCGAAGGCGCCGCCTCGGCCGAGGACGAGGGCAAGAGCGAGACGGTTCTTAAGGCCGAATACCGCCAGATCGCGCGGCGGCGGGTGCGTCTGGGCCTGGTTTTGGCCGAGATCGGCCAGCGGGAAAACGTGGTGATCACTGAGCAGGAACTGGGCGAGGCCATGCGCGCAGAGGCGACCCGCTACGGCGAACAGGCCCAGCAGGTCTTCGACCTCATGCGCCAGAACCCCGACGTCCAGGCCCAGATGCGCGCCCCCCTCTACGAAGAAAAGGTCGTCGATCTGATCGTCTCCCGCGCCCAGGTGACCGACAGGGCCGTCACCAAGGAGGAACTGCTGAAGGAAGACGAGCCGCCGGCGATGCTAGCCAAGCCGGTCAAGAAGGCCAAGGCGATTAAGGTGAAGGCCAAGAC
>JALYTR010000291.1 GCA_030854165.1 Pseudomonadota bacterium
CGCCAGAACAGGGCGGTCGCCACGGCGGCGGCCGGGCCGACGACCAGGCTGAGCGAGGAGGCGACCCGCAAGGGGTCGTGAAACAGCCGGTCGGTGATGAGAGCGGTGGTCATGGTCCCCAGGCCCAGGCCGACGAAGATATTGCCAAAGGCGATGAGCGAGACGCCGACCCCGCGCACTTCGTTGGGCACCGCTTCCTGAAGGGCGGTGATGCCGATCGTGCCGCCCGCCGAGGAAAACAGGTTCCACCAGGAAAGCAGGGCGAGAACCTGCCAGGCGCCCGACGTGAAGGCCATGAAGGCCAGCGGCAGGGCGACGGTCGCCGAGGCGGCGGCGGCGACGATCCGCGCCCGCGGGCCGCCAGCCTTGGCCAGCCGATCCGACAGGGCCCCGCCCAGCACCGTGCCGGCGACGCCTGTCACCACCACCAGGGCGCCCAGCAGGGCGCCGATCTCGCCGGCCGAAAGATGGTAGTTGCGCGACAGCAGGGCGGGGGTCCAGTTCAGCAGGGAGAAGTCGCCCACCGACATCAGCGCCATGGCCCCCAGCAGGGGAAACACGACGTGGCCTGATCGATCAGGTGGTCCCCGCCTTCGTCCTTTCGTCGGGCGGGCCGCCAGGCCTGCCCCCGCTCGAAACGGCGCGCATCGCGTCCAGCTACCAGGAGGTCGCGGGTTTCGCTTCGGCGACCTATCATTTCACCCCGGCCTTCGACGTGCAGGTCGGCGGTCGCTACAGCCACAACAGCCAGTCGGGGACGGAGACCACCGGCGGCCTTCTGCTCCCGGCGGCCAGCTTCACGACGCCTTCCAGCGAAAACGTGTTCAACTATCTGATCACCCCGCGCTTCCACCTGACGGCCTCGACCATGCTCTACGGTCGGGTGTCCAATGGCTATCGGCCCGGCGGCCCCAACGTGTTGCCGCCCAACGCGCCTCCCGGCACCCCGACCACCTATCGGAACGACACCACCACGAGCTATGAAGCGGGCGTGAAGTCGAACCTGTTCGGCGGTCGCCTGTCGCTGGATCTCGCGGCCTTCCTCACCCAATGGAACAATGTCCAACTCCTTGAGATCGTGAACAATTTCGCGGTCAACGGCAACGGCGGCAAGGCGCGCAGCGACGGGGTGGAATGGGATGTCACCGTCGTGCCCGTTCACGGCCTGACCCTGGCCCTCACCGGCGCCTATACCGACGCCAAGCTGACATCCGACGCGCCCGCAGTCGGCGCCGTCAGTGGCGACCGCCTGCCATGGATTCCCAAGCTGAGCGCCAGCCTCGACGGGGAGTACGACTTCAAGGCGTTCAGCGAGACAACGGCCTTCGTGGGCGCCACGTGGAGCTATGTCGGCGACCGGGAGAGCGATTTTACCGGGCTGGTCGGCGCGCAGGTCGACGTGCCCAGCTACGATACGGTGGCGTTGCGCGCCGGACTCGATCTCAATCGTTGGCGGGTCCAGGTGTTCGCCAAGAACCTCGGCGACCAGCGCGGCATCGTCAATCTGGGCAGTGTCGGGGCGGTCCCCGGTGGAAACAGAGGCGTCGTCATCATCCAGCCGCGCACCGTCGGCGTCGCCCTGTCGGCTAAATTCTAAGAAGAAGGCCTCCGTCATGAAAAGCCTGATCGGCCGCTTGGCCGCCCTGACCGCGATGCTCGCCCTGGCGGCCCCGTCCCTGGCCCAGGCCCCCGCCAACCTCGGTCCCGCGCCGAGCGTCACCGCCTCGCACGCACCGCGTGGCGGCGCGCTTTCCCAGCCGCCGGCGCCGACTCCATCGGGGGCGCCCGCCGCCCATCCGCTCACCGCCGACGACGTCTCAGCCTATCTCGATGGGTTCATGCCCTACGCCCTGGCGCGCGGCAACATCGCCGGGGCGGTGGTGGTGGTGGTCAAGGACGGCCAGCCCCTGTTCGAAAAAGGTTATGGCGTTTCCGACGTGAAGACGCTCGCGCCGGTCGATCCGCAGACCACCCTCTTCCGCCCTGGTTCGGTCTCCAAGCTGTTCACCTGGACGGCAGTCATGCAGCTCGTCGCCGAGGGCAAGATCGACCTCGACCGCGACATCAACGCCTATCTGGATTTCAAGATTCCGCCCGCCTTCGGCAAGCCGATCACCATGCGCGATCTGATGACCCATACGCCCGGCTTTTCGGATGCCGCCAAGGATCTGCTCACCACCGATCCCAAGAAGGTCAAGAGCCTCGAGGCGTCGCTGAAATCGGCCATTCCGGCCCGCATCTTCCCGCCGGGTACGACGGCGGCCTATTCCAACTACGGCGCGGCCCTGGCCGGTTACATCGTCCAGCGCCTGTCGGGCGAGCCGTTCGCCGACTACATCCAGAACCACATCTTCACTCCGCTCGGCATGACCCATTCCACCTTCATCGCGCCCCTGCCGACCGGCTGGGCGAGAAATATGTCCAAGGGCTATCTGGTCGCGACGGGCCCGGCTCAACCTTTCGAGTTCGTCGCCGCCTCGCCGGCCGGCGCCCTGACCGCGACCGGCGCGGACATGGGAACCTTCATGATCGCCCAGCTTCAGAATGGCCAATATCAGGGCCGGCAAATCCTCGACGCGGCGACCGCGCAGCTGATGCACAGCCCGCAATTCCAGCCCGTCCCGCCCCTGCCGGCCATGGATCTGGGCTTCTATCAGGAGCCCGGCAACGGTCACCGGGTGATCGGCCACGCCGGCGACACCACCGCCTTCCACAGCGACCTGCACCTCTATCTGGACGACCACGTCGGCCTCTACATCTCCATGAACAGCCTCGGTTCGGCCGGAGCGGCGGAATATGTGCGGGGCGCCCTCTTCCGAGGCTTCACCGACCGCTATTTCCCGGCCCCGGCCGAACACCTGGCGACCTGGCCGAGCGCCGTCCGCGACGGGCGGACCCTCGCCGGCTACTACATCTGGAACCGGCGCTCGGATTCCGGCTGGCTGCGGCTGGCCAGCTATCTGCTCGGCCAGGCCAAGATCGCCACCGACAAGGACGGCGTTGTCACCGTCTCGACCTTCCGCGGCGCCAATGGGGCGCCCAAGCATTGGCGCGAGGTCGGCCCCTTCGTCTACCAGGAGGTCGGCGGCGAGAGCCGGACGGCGGCGCTGGTGCGCGGCGGCAAGGTGGTCTCGGTCGCCACCGACGATTTTCCGCCGGTCATGGCCCTTCAGCCGACGACGGCTTCGATGTCGGCGGCGTGGAACCTGCCGCTGTTCATCGCCACCCTGGCCATCCTCGCCCTGACCGTGGTTCTGTGGCCGCTGGTCGCGGTGGTCCGCTGGCGCTACAAACAGCGCTTCGCCCTGACCGGCCGCGCCGCCTGGCTCTATCGCGCCGTGCGCGTCGTCGCCCTGATCGACCTCATCTTCCTCCTGTCCTGGTTCGCCCTGGTCGCGGCCGCCGAAGTCGACCTGGCCTTCCTCAGCAGCGGCGTCGACTGGCTGCTTCGCCTGATGCAGTTCGTCGGCCTGGTGGGCGTGATCGGCGCCCTGGCGGCGGTGGCCAACGTGGTGGTGGTGGTCGGAGATAAGTCGCGAAGCTGGTGGGCGAAGCTCTCCAGCGCCCTCATCGCCATCGCCTGCCTGGCCACTGTCTGGTTCGCCTTCGGCGAGCACCTGATCACCCTGGGCCTCGCCTATTAGAAATCCTGCTAGAGCGTTGGTCGGTTGAGATGAACCACCCCACTCCTACCGTCCTCACCGGGCTTGTCCCGGTGATCCATGCCCCCGCCG
>JALYTR010000292.1 GCA_030854165.1 Pseudomonadota bacterium
GTCCCGGCCTCGGCGCCGGCCGCCGCGGCTCCCACGCCAACCGCGAGCTAGTCGCCCAGCCCTTGAGGATCGTCGCGGTCGCGGTAGCCTTCGACCTTCGCGCCCCTGGCGATACCCGCCAACTCATCCGATTCCGGCACGGGCACGAGCAAGACCCCTCTTCGGCTCGGAATGAAGGCGAACTTCTGCCCCGCCTTCCACTGGCGCTCCGCGCGTACGGCTTTGGGGATGGAGATCTGGAATTTCGCTCAGAGCGTGGTGATGTCGGACATGATTGCACCATCCATGGATCGGCTGCGGCCAGGCACGAACATTAACGCGGTCTGCTCGGGCGGTAAGCCCTTTGTCTGCCTCGGCTCGCTCGGCGGATGCAAAAAAGGCCTTGCCGCGCGTATCACGGTATGATACATAACCTCCGTGTGAAGTGGATGAAATGGCGATCCAGAGCTTCCGGAGCGACCGTGCTCGAGCGATCTTCGACGGGCGAGACCCGGGCAAAGGCTTCCCGAGCGACCTGATACGGACCACGAAGCGGAAGCTGGAAATGCTCGAAGCCACGCCGACCCTGGACGCCCTTCGGCTGCCGCCGAACAATCGGCTGGAGGCGTTGAAGGGTGACCGGGCCGGCTGGTTTTCGATCCGCGTCAACGATCAGTTCCGGCTGGTTTTTCGATGGACGTCCGGCGGACCGGCGGAGGTTGATTTTGTCGATTACCACTGACTCTGCGGTCGCCACCGCCCAACGACGGAGAGAGCCATGAACGCCAAGACCGCGATCGATCCTCTTTCGCCGGTGCACCCCGGCGAGATGCTGGCGGAAGAATTTCTCAAACCCCTTGGCCTCGGCGCGGGTAGGGCGGCCGCCCGCATGGGCGTGCCGCGAACCCGCATCGAGCGCCTGCTTGGCGGGACCACCCGCATGACGCCGGATACGGCGTTGAGGCTGGAACGACTGCTGGGCATGCCGGCGGAGTTCTGGCTCAATCTGCAGTCCCGCCATGACCTCCTGACCGCTCGCGCGACGCTGCCCGCTTCGATCGCCGCCATCGAGCGGATGGAGGCGGGCGCCTGAGCGCGACCACCATGGACACCGCCCCCCATTCGTCGCCCATGTAGCCGGGCCGCCCGTTGGCTCCGCCTCAAACATCCACATCCCCCGCCGCGAACTCGGCGTTCTCCTGGATGAAACGGAACCGCAGTTCCGGCCTGCGCCCCATCAGCGTCTCGACCAGGGCCTCCACCGGCTCTTCCGCCCGGGGCAGGCTGACCCTCGCCAGGGTGCGGGTTCTGGGGTCCATGGTGGTTTGCTTGAGCTGGGCGGGCATCATTTCGCCAAGGCCCTTGAAGCGGCCGATCTCCGGCTTCTTGCCCTTGAAGAGGGTGGACAGGAGTTCGTCCTTGTGGGCGTCGTCGCGGGCGTAGGCGCTCTGGCCGCCGTGGTTCAGGCGATAGAGGGGTGGGAGGGCCAGGTAGAGCTTCCCGGCCCGCACCAGGTCCGGCATCGTCCGGTAGAAAAAAGTGATCAGCAGGGAGGCGATGTGGGCGCCGTCCACGTCGGCGTCGGTCATGATGACGATGCGCTCGTAGCGCAGATCCTCGTCGCGGTAGCGGGCTCCCGCAGCCACCCCCAGGGCCAGCATCAGATCGGCCAGCTCCTTATTGGCGCCGGTCTTGTCGGCGGTGGCCGAGGCGACGTTGAGGATCTTGCCACGCAGGGGGAGGATCGCCTGGGTGCGCCGGTCACGCGCCTGCTTGGCCGAGCCGCCGGCGCTGTCGCCCTCGACGATGAAGAGTTCGGTGCCCTCGGCCCCCTTTTCCGAACAGTCGGCGAGCTTGCCGGGCAGGCGCAGCTTGCGGGTGGCCGAGGCGCGGGCGACCTCGCGGTCCTTGCGCCGCTTCATTCGCTCCTCGGCGCGGTCGATGACGAAGGCCAGGAGGGCGCTGGCGGCCTTGGGCTGGGCGGTCAGCCAATGGTCGAAGGGATCGCGCAGGGCCGCCTCGACCAGGCGCTGGGCGTCGATGGAGGAGAGGCGTTCCTTGGTCTGGCCCTGGAACTCCGGCGCCTTGACGAAGACGCTGATCAGGGCGCCGGCCTGGGCGAGGACGTCGTCGGCGGTGACGGCGGCGGCGCGCTTTTCGCCGGTGAGGTCGGCATAGGCCTTGAGGCCGCGGGTCAGCACCGCGCGCAGGCCCGCTTCGTGGGTGCCCCCCTCCGGCGTCGGAACGGTGTTGCAGTAGGAGCGCATGAAACCGTCGGCCTCGCCAAAGCCGGCCGGTGTCCACGCCACCGCCCATTCCACCGCCCCCGCCTCGCCTTGCCGCTCGATCCGGCCGGCGAAGGGCTCGGAGGTGACGGTCTCGATTCCCTGCGTGTTCTCGGCCAGGAAATCGGCCAGGCCGCCGGGAAACCGGAAGACCGCCTCGGCAGGGGTCTGGTCGGAAATCCGCTCGGGGGAACAGCTCCACCGGATCTCGACGCCGCGGAACAGATAGGCCTTGGAGCGGGCCATGCGGTAGAGGCGGGCCGGCCGGAAGGCCACATCCTCGCCGAAGATCACCGGATCGGGGGTGAAGGTGAGCTGTGTGCCGTGCCGGCGGCTTGGCCCGATCTTCTCCAGGCGCGACACCGGCTTGCCGCGGGCGAAGACCTGGCGCCATTCGAAGCCATCCTTGAAGACCACGACCTCCGCCCGCTCGGAAAGGGCATTGACCACCGACACCCCGACCCCGTGCAGGCCGCCGCTGGTCTCGTAGGCTTTGCCGGAGAACTTCCCCCCGGAATGGAGGACGGTCATGATCACTTCGAGGGCGGACAGCTTAGGGAATTTGGGGTGAGGATCGACCGGCATGCCGCGCCCGTCGTCCTTCACGGTAAGGGCGCCCTCGGCGTCCAGCGTCACCTCGATGATCTTGGCGTGGCCAGCCACGGCCTCGTCCATGGAATTGTCCAGGACCTCGGCGAACAGGTGGTGCAGGGCCCGTTCATCGACGCCGCCGATATACATCCCCGGCCGCTTGCGGATCGGCTCGAGGCCTTCCAACACCTCGATGTCTTTCGCCGAATAGGCCGACACCGGATGGGCCGGCGCCAGGGCGTCGTCGAACAGGGTGGCTTGCGCGGCCTTGGGCATGGCGGCATTTAGCAGCGATTCGAGCCAAGAGGGGTGCGCGGTGAAGGATATCGAAAAACTGGCCCGGGCCTATGACTTCGCCGCCGCCCGGCACGCCGGCCAGCCGCGCAAGGGCGAGGCGGCCGAGCCTTACATCAATCACCTGACCGAGGTGGCGCGGCTGGTGGCCGAGGCGACCGGCGGCGCGGACGCCGATCTGGTGATCGCCGCGGTGCTGCACGACACGGTGGAGGATACTCAAACCACTCCCGATGAACTGACCGCACTGTTCGGCCCGCGCGTGGCCGGCCTCGTGGCGGAGGTCACCGATGACAAGACGTTGCCGAAAGCCGAACGCAAGCGGCTGCAGATCGAACACGCCGGCCACGCCTCGGCGGGCGCCAAGATCATCAAGATCGCCGACAAGACCTCCAATCTGCGCGCCCTGGCCGCCAGCCCGCCGGTGGGCTGGGAAGCGAAACGCAAGACCGACTATGCCAGGTGGGCGCAGGCCGTGGTCGCCCACTGCCGCGGCGCCAATCCCTGGCTGGAAGGTGAGTTCGACGCGGCGGTGGCGGAGTTTGGAGAAGGGTAGAGGGGAGCTAGCGCTCGCTCCCCTCAGG
>JALYTR010000293.1 GCA_030854165.1 Pseudomonadota bacterium
GGCGGGACGCCCGCGCTCCAGGAATCACGCCCTCAGGGCGGTCGGCGAGGCGTCATCGGTGGCGTCCAGGCGTTCCATCAGGGCTTCGAGTTCGCGCCACAGGCCGGCGGGCAGGCGCTCGCCGAAGGCCTCGTAGGCCGGGCCGATGAGGGCGGCTTCCTCGCGCCAGATCTCGGGATCGACGGCGAGGAGGAGATCCATCTGCTCGTCGGTGAGGCCCAGGCCCTCGACGTCCAGGGCGCCGTCGGCGGGGACCAGGCCAATGGGGGTGACCCTCGCCTTCGCCGTGCCCTCGATACGCCCCACGACCCATTTGAGAACCCGGCTGTTTTCGCCGTAGCCGGGCCATACGAACCGCCCCGCCGCGTCCTTGCGGAACCAGTTGACGAAGAAGATGCGCGGCAGCTTGGCCGGGTCGGCGCTCTCGCCGATCGCCAGCCAGTGGGCGAAGTAGTCGCCCATGTTGTAGCCGCAGAAGGGGCGCATGGCGAAGGGGTCGCGGCGCAGTTCGCCGACCTTGTTCTCGGCCGCCGCGGTACCTTCCGAGGCGACGTTGGAGGCGAGGAAGACGCCGTGGCGCCAATCGAAGGCTTCGGTGACCAGGGGAACGGCGCTGGCCCGGCGGCCGCCGAACAGGATGGCCGAGATCGGCACGCCAGCCGGATCCTCCCACTCCCCGGCGATGACCGGGCACTGATGGGCCGGGGCGGTGAACCGCGAATTGGGGTGGGCGGCGCTCTCGCCCGAACCCGGCGACCAGGGGCGGCCCTTCCAGTCGGTGAGGCCGGCCGGCGGATCGCGGGTCAGGCCCTCCCACCATACATTGCCATCGGCGGTCAGGGCGACATTGGTGAAGATGCAGTTTTCAGAGAGGGCCGCGATGGCGTTGGCGTTGGTGGCGTAGCCGGTGCCCGGCGCCACGCCGAAGAAGCCGGCCTCCGGATTGATCGCGTAGAGACGGCCGTCGTCGCCAAACCGCATCCAGCAGATGTCGTCGCCCACCGTCTCGGCCGTCCAGCCGGGGATGGTCGGAGCCAGCATGGCGAGGTTGGTCTTGCCGCAGGCGCTGGGGAAGGCGGCGGCGATGTAGTGCGCCGCGCCGGCTGGCGAAGTGAGCTTGAGGATCAGCATATGCTCGGCCAGCCACCCCTCGTCCCTGGCCATCACCGAGGCGATACGCAGGGCATAGCATTTCTTGCCGAGGAGGGCGTTGCCGCCATAGCCAGAGCCATAGGACCAGATCTCGCGCTCGGCCGGGAAATGGACGATGTATTTGGTCTCATTGCACGGCCAGGGCACGTCCGCCTCGCCGGGCGCCAGGGGCCTCCCCACCGAGTGGACGGCCGGCACGAAGAAGCCATCCTCGCCCATCTGATCGAGGGCCGCGGCGCCCATGCGGGTCATGATCCGCATGGAGACCGCGACATAGGCGCTGTCGGTGATCTCGACGCCGAGCGCGCTGATCTTCGAGCCAAGCGGACCCATGCAGAAGGGGACGACATACATCGTCCGCCCGCGCATGCAGCCGTCGAAGAGGCCCGCGAGTTTGGCGCGCATCTCGGCGGGGTCGCACCAGTTGTTGGTGGGGCCGGCGTCGGCGGCTTCGAGCGAGCAGATGAAGGTGCGGCTTTCCACCCGCGCCACGTCGGCGGGGTCGGAGGCGGCGTAGAAGGAGTTGGGGCGCTTGGCGGGGTTCAGGGCTTTGAGCGTGCCGGCGGCCACGAGCCGCGCGGTCAGGGCGTCCCATTCGGCGCGCGAGCCGTCGCACCAGTGGACGGCGTCGGGCTTGGTGAGCGCCGCGATCCTCGCGACCCAGGCGATCAGGCGGGCGTGCTTGGTGGGCGCCGGTTCGAGGCCCGGAATCGCATTCCCGTTCACGGTCGTATTTGCGTCCGCCATCGCCTCACCATCGTTGTGTTCAATCCGCGCCACGAGCCGCGCAGGGCTCACAGGAGCGACATCCCTAGACGGCGGGCGTCTCTATCGCAACGACTCGTTGATGCGCGCCAAGGCGGCCGAGCCGGGGGTGAGGTCGCCATCGCCCAGCCGGTTGAGGGGCGTCATCACGGTGCCCAGGTGGTCGTGGAGGTCGCGGGCGTCGGGATCGACGTAGAGCAGGCCGGTGACGATCTCGCCCATCGCCTGATGGACCTGCAGATGGGTGACGGCGGCGATCTTGTCGGTGGGATCGTAGTCGCTGGGCAGTTTGCTCAGCCTCAGGACCGAGCCGTCGTGTTGGGTGACCAGCTCCACGGTTCCCGGTTGGTGGTCGATGACGATCTCCTCGCGCGGGACGATCACGTCCAGCCGGTTCACCGCCGCGTTGTGCTCGCGCACATAGTCGAAGCTCTTGGTCGATCCGGGGTGATTGTTGAACTGGACGCAGGGAGAGATGACGTCGATGAAGGCGGCGCCCTTGTGCAGGATGGCGGCCTCGATGAGCGGCACGAGCTGGGCCTTATCGCCGGAGAAGCTGCGCGCCACGAAGCCGGCCCCAAGCTGCAGGGCCAGGCCCACCAGATCGATGGCCTGGTCGTGATTGACCGCCCCCTTCTTGGATTTCGAGCCCTGGTCGGAGGTGGCCGAGAACTGGCCCTTGGTCAGGCCATAGACGCCGTTGTTCTCCACGATATAGGTCATGTTGACGCCGCGCCGCATGGCGTGGGCGAACTGGCCAAGGCCGATAGACGCGCTATCGCCGTCGCCGGAGACGCCCAGATAGATCAGCTCGCGATTGGCGAGGTTGGCCCCGGTCAGCACCGAGGGCATGCGGCCGTGGACACTGTTGAAGCCGTGCGAGGCGCCCAGGAAATAGTCCGGCGTCTTGGACGAACAGCCGATGCCCGACAGCTTGGCCAGGCGGTGGGGCGGCAGGTCGAGGTTATAGGCCGCCTGGATGATCGCCGCCGAGATCGAGTCGTGCCCGCAGCCGGCGCACAAGGTGGAGACCTTGCCCTCGTAGTCACGGCGGGTGAAGCCCAGGCCGTTGGGCTTCAAGAGGGGATGGTGCAGGCGGGGCTTGGCGATGTAGGTCATGGTCGGGGCGTCTCGAGGTTGGGCAGAGTGCGATGGGGAAACACCCCAACGCTACCGTCATCACCGGGCTTGTCCCGGTGATCCATGACCCCGCCGCTTGCCGTGGCCGCGCCGGGCGCGGCCAATGCCCACCGCGGGGTCATGGGTGGCCGGGACTTACGCCCGGCCATGACGTTCGTTTTTTGAGGGGGATTCGGCTTGGCGCGGCCGGGCCGGGGCCATTCGCCGGGAGATCTCTCCGGTGATGAAGCGGGCGGTGATGGGGGAGCCGTCGTAGTTGAGGACGGCGACAAGTTTGGCCGGATCGACGCTCCCCTCGTTCATCAGCAGACAGCGCAGTTGGCCGTCGCGGTTCTGTTCGACGACGAACACCGTCTCGTGAGCGGCGATGAAATCGATCACCGCTTCGTTGAAGGGAAAGCCGCGCAGGCGCAGGGCGTCGAGGTGGACGCCGGCCGCGGCGAGGGTCTCGAGCGACTCGTGCATGGCCGCCGCGGTCGAGCCGAAGTAGATCACCCCGTGGGGCGTGCGGCGCGTCGCGGGGCGGGCGACCGGCGCGGGGATCAGGGCCTTGGCGGTCTCGAACTTGGCGAGCAGCCGCTCCATGTTGGCCACATAGACCGGGCCCTCCTCGCTGTAGCGGGCGTTGGGATCGCGCGAGGTGCCGCGGGTGAAATAGGCCCCCAGGGT
>JALYTR010000294.1 GCA_030854165.1 Pseudomonadota bacterium
GATCCGCACCATCCGCCCAGTCGCCAGGGGCGCGGCCGTTTCGCCGCGAACCGCCGTCAGGAAAGCGTCAATGCTGGCGCCCAGTCGATCGCGACCGGCGGACGTCGCATCGAACGCCGCATCGAGGGTGAACGGCGTGGTGTTCTCGAAGCGATGGGTGAGAAAATTGATCCTGACCTCGCCGGAAGGATAGACGAGCCGCATGGTCCGCTCGCGCTCCTCCGCCACGCGCGAGGCCGACAGGCGGGCGGTGAAACCGCCCTCAAAGACGACTTCCGCGTCCACCTCGTCGAACAGCCGATTGACGACGCGGGCGCCCCGCGCCTCCACCGCCAGGGGCGGCGCCGCGGCGAGTACGAGGGCCAGATCTAGGTCGTGGATCATCAGGTCGATGACCACCGAAACGTCCAGGCTCCGCGTCGAGGCGGGTCCGCGGCGCACCGCTTCCAGGCGCAGAGGCGGATGGGGGACGTTGAAAAGATTCATCGCCTGGAACGCCGCCCGCTCCAGAAAGCCGCAGGCGACGACGCGGCCCGAGGTGCGCGCCGCCGCGATGATGGTGTCGGCGTCGTCCAGCGAGGTCGCGATCGGCTTTTCCACATAGACGTGTTTGCCGGCCGCCAGCGCGGCCAGGGCGATGGCGGCATGGCTGTGGGCGGGCGAGGCGATGGAAAGCACATCGACTTCCGCCAGCAGGGCGGCGAGATCAGGGACCGCCAGGCCGCCGAAACGGTCGGCCAGGGTCCGGGCGCGCTCGGGATGGGGATCGAAGATGGCGGCGAGGTCCGCGTCCGGCCGCTGCGCATATTTGGCGGCGTGATACCCGCCGAACACCCCCGCGCCGACGACGCCGGCTCTCAAGGTCGATGCCATGGCGCCAGCGCCTAACATGCCGCGCGCCCACTTGCACACTGGAGCCGGCGGCGCCTTCGCGCTAAACAAGCGTTTGAACTCGCCCCATTGGACATCCGGAGCCCAGACGCCATGACCACCTCGCGCGAAATCCGCCTCAAGAGCCGCCCGAGCGGCACGCCCACGGCGGACAATTTCGAACTGGTCGCGGTCACCCTCGCCGATCCGGCGCCGGGCGAGGTGCAGGTGCGCAACACCTGGATGACCGTCGATCCCTACATGCGCGGGCGGATGAACGACGTGAAGAGCTACGCCCCACCGTTCCAGCTCGGAGAAGCCATGCAGGGCGGCGCGGTTGGCGAAGTGGTCGCCTCCAACGATCCGGCTTTCAAGGCCGGCGACGCGGTGCAGAGCTTCTTCGGCTGGCGCGAGGCGTTCAACGCCCCGGCGGCGGCGGTGCAGAAGCTGGACGCCCGGGGCCTGCCGGCGCAGGCCTTCCTGGGCGTCGCCGGCATGCCCGGCATGACCGCCTATGTGGGCCTGTTGAAGATTGCGTCCCTGAAGGACGGCGATGTGGTGTTCGTCTCCGCCGCCGCCGGGGCGGTGGGCCAGGTGGTCTGCCAGATCGCCAAGCTCAAGGGCCACACGGTCATCGGCTCGGCCGGCGGGGCTGAAAAGGGCGCATATCTCAAGGAACTCGGGGTCGATCAGGTCATCGACTACAAGGCCGAGCCGGACCTCACCGCCGCCCTGATGCGCGCCGCGCCGCAGGGGATCGATGTCTATTTCGACAACGTCGGCGGCGCCCATCTGGAGGCGGCCCTGATGACCGCCCGCCCCTTCGGCCGGTTTGCCCTGTGCGGCATGATCTCGCAATACAACGACACGGATCTGGGGGCGGGGACGCGCGGCCTCATCATGGTGGTCGGCAAACAGCTTCGCCTTGAGGGCTTCATCGTCTCCACCCACATGGACCTTCAGGAGGCGTTCATCCGCGACATGTCCGGCTGGATCGCGCAGGGTAAGATCAAATGGCGCGAGACGGTGGAGGAAGGCATAGAGAACGCCCCTACGGCATTCCTCAAGCTTTTCAAGGGTGAGAACCTGGGCAAAATGCTCGTGAGACTTGGTTGACCCGCGGCGTTGACATTGGCCCGACGCTCGGTCGGAGTGTTTCCACCTAGAAACCGCCCGGGGCGCCCTCATGGACTGGACCAGCGGCTACGTCGCCGAGATCGACTATACCCATGGCTATTACCGCGAGCTGGCGCCGGGGCTGATCGATTTCGCCCTGCTGCTGAGCGGCCACGAACCGCCCAGCCGATCGGCCATGCGTTACCTGGAGCTGGGCTACGGCCAGGGGCTGTCGGCCAACATCCACGCCGCCGCCGTGGCCGGCGAGTTCTGGGGCGCGGACTTCAACCCAGCCCACGCCGCCAACGCCCAGTCCCTGGCCGAGCACGCCCAGTCCAACGCGCGGTTCTTCGACGACAGTTTCGCCGACATGGCGGCGCGAGACGATATTCCCGCCTTCGATTACATCGTTCTACATGGCGTGTGGAGCTGGGTCAGCGACGACAACCGCCGCGCCATCGTCGAGATCATCCGCCGGCGGCTGAAGGTCGGCGGCGCGGTCTATATGAGCTACAACACCCAGCCCGGCTGGTCCATGGCCATGCCCCTGCGCCACATGATGACCCTGCACGCCGAGACGGTGGGCAGCGACGCTCAGGGGGTGGTGGGGCGAATCGACGCCTCCATCGCCTTCGGGACAAAGCTGGCCGAGGTGGGGGCCCGCTACTTCGCCGCCAACCCGATGGCCAAGGGGCGGCTGGACGCCATCGCCGGGCAGAACCGAAACTATGTGGCGCACGAATATTTCAACCGCGACTGGGCGCCGATGTATTTCTCCGACGTCCACACCTGGCTGTCGGACGGCAAGCTTTCCTACGCCTGCGCGGCGGCCCTGCTCGATCAGATGGACGGCTTCAACCTGACATCGGCGCAGCAGGAGGTGCTGGGCGCGATTCCCTACGCCGTGCTGCGCGAGACGGTGCGCGATTATCTGCTCAACCAGCAGTTCCGGCGCGACATCTACAGCCGCGGCGCCCGGCGCCTGTCGCCCCTGGAACGGCTCGAGCGGCTGGGCGAGGTTTCGGTGACCCTGACGACCCCGCCGGCCGACATTACCCATGAAGTCGAGGCGGGGCTGGGCAAGGTGGGATTGAAGCCGGAGATCTACCAGCCGATCATCGACGCCCTGGCCGAAGGCGACGCGGGACCCAAACGCATCGGCGATCTGGCCAAGGTCCCCGCCCTGGCCGCCCTTCCGGGGGGCGCCCTGATCGAGGCCCTGGCGGTGCTGGTCGGCTCGGGCCGCGCCCACCTGGCCCAGAGCGAAGCCGACCAAACGCTGGCGGCCCCAAGGTGCCAGCGCCTGAACGCCTATCTGATCGACCGGGCCAGGATCAGCGGCGACGTGAGCTGCCTGGCCTCGCCGGTGATCGGGGCGGGCGTTCCGGTGGGCCGCTTCGAGCAGATGTTCCTGGGCGCCCGCGCCCGTGGCCTCAAGACACCCAGGGACTGGGCCAAGAACGCCTGGGACATGCTCGCCACCCAGAACCAGGCGATCGTCAAGGAGGGCAAGGTGCTTCAGGGCGCCGAGGCCAATCTGGAGGAGTTGAATGCCCAGGCGGGGGACCTCGCCGACAAGCGCCTGGCCATGCTCCGGCGCCTGGGAGTGGCCGGCTAGAGGCTAGGGCCTGTCCTCAATTGGGCCAGACGAGTGTAGCGGCGAGATAGATTTTGGCCAAGAAGTTGATGGCGCGCTTGTCGTAGCGCGTGGCGA
Organism: Pseudomonadota bacterium; assembly: GCA_030854165.1. Taxonomy (GTDB): domain Bacteria; phylum Pseudomonadota; class Alphaproteobacteria; order Caulobacterales; family Caulobacteraceae; genus Acaudatibacter. The sequence continues at coordinate 3,701 of JALYTR010000294.1, forward strand.
TGGCGCGGAATTGTTTGATCC
>JALYTR010000295.1 GCA_030854165.1 Pseudomonadota bacterium
CCTGAGAGCCGCACCAGCCGAGCGCCAGGGAGGCGACGATCCAGATGAAGAAATAGAGCCGCGCCGTTGGCCGATAGCGCATGGAGCGCACCGGCGAGCGGTCAAGCCACGGCAGGGCGAAGAGCACGCCGATGGCGCCGCCCAGCGCGAGTACGCCCATCAGCTTGTCGGGAATGGCGCGCAGGATGGCGTAGAAGGGCAGGAGGTACCATTCCGGCACGATGTGGGCCGGCGTCTGCAGTGGATTGGCGGGAATGGCGTTGTCCGCCTTGCCGAGCGCCTCGGGCAGATAGAAGACGAACACCGCGAACAGGATCAGGAAGAGCGAAATCCCAAAGCCGTCCTTGATAGTGTAATAGGGATGGAAGGCCAGCGTGTCGGTCTTGCTTTTCACATTGACGCCGGTCGGGTTGTTGTTGCCGGGCACATGCAGCGCCCAGATGTGCAGGGCGACCACGGCGGCGATCACGAACGGCAGCAGATAGTGCAGGGAGAAGAAGCGGTTGAGGGTCGGATCGTCCACCGAATAGCCACCCCATAGCAGGGTGGTGATCGTCTTGCCGACGATGGGAAAGGCGCCCAACAGGTTGGTGATCACCTTGGCCCCCCAGAAACTCATCTGGCCCCAGGGCAGGACATAGCCCATGAAGGCGGTGGCCATCATCAGCACATAGATGATGCAGCCCAGAAGCCACAGCACCTCGCGCGGCGGCTTGAACGAGCCGTAGTAGATGCCCCTCAGGATGTGGATATAGACCGCCATGAAGAACATCGACGCGCCGGTGGCGTGAAGGCCGCGGATCAGCCAGCCGTAGTTCACGTCGCGCATGATGTGCTGCTCGACGCTGATGAAGGCCCCCGCCCCGCTGGGATCGTAGTGCATGGCCAGGACGATGCCGGTGACGATCTGAACCCCCAGGCAGAAGGCCAGGATGCCCCCGAACGTCCACCAGTAGTTGAGGTTGCGCGGGGTGGGATAGCTCATCAGGTCGGCGCTGAACCGGACGATCGGCAGGCGGGTGTCGAGCCAGCGCTCGATGGCCGATTTCGGCTCGTAGGTGGAAGGTCCGCTCATCTATCGCCCCCTTATCCGAGCTTGACTTTGGTGGGGCTCAGAAAACTGTAGTCGAAGAGGTAGAGGTTCTTGGGCGCCGGGCCTTTGCGGATGCGGGCCGAGGTGTCGTAGACCGAGCCGTGGCACGGGCACAGCCATCCCCCGTACTGGCCCTGGGCGAAGGTCGGCACGCAGCCCAGATGGGTGCAGCTGGCGAGCACGATCAGCCACTCGGCATGACCGGGCTTGACCCGCGAGGCGTCGGTGGCCGGATCCTTCATCGGCGCGTGGTCGTCGGCCACCGCGGCGGCGATCTCCTTGGGGGTGCGATGGCGGATGAACACCGGCTGCTTGCGCCAGGCGATGGTCACCTCCTGGCCGAGCGCCACCTTGGTGAGGTCGAACTCCAGCGAGGCCAGAGCCAGGGTGTCGGCGGCCGGGTTCATCTGATCGATCAGCGGCCATGCCACCGCCGCCGCTCCGCCCACCGCCGCGGTCACCGCGACGATGTTGATGAAATCGCGCCGGCTGGGTTCGGGCGCGCCCGCAATCGGATCGGATGCGGCTTGCGCCAGGCTGTCGGCCACCTTCGGCTTACCCCTTGGTCCTGTCCCGCCGCGAACCACTCGCGGCTTTCGCCGCCTTGGGCGGCGGCGCTCGTCACCCGCGTTCGCTTAGATTGCGTCTCGCTCTTTTTCAACAGGGCAGCGGGAAAAAGGGGAGAGCTGGTCGGACACCAACTTCCGCGTGGGGCGATGGCGGCGCTCCCGATAAAGATCGAACCGCGGTCGGGGCAATCGGATCAACGGCGATTCACTGGCAAGGGAAAAAGCTCAACCACCAAGCGCGCGAAGGACGCAAACGCAGGCGCCAAGGGTGGATTTAGCGCCGGGCAAAGGGGCGAACACGACGCCTCTTTCGGAGCGCAGGCTTCCAGCCCGCATTCTTTTGCGGGGAGATCAAACACTCGGAAGGTGAAGAAAGCGCACCGCTGGAGAGTTTGACGCAAAGGCTGATGTCCTGGCGACCATGCGATTGTCGCGGGGCGTGAAAAAACAGCGGGCTGGAAGCCCCCGCTCCGGAAGAGAGGCGCCGCCCTCTGGACGGAGCCGCCGCCATCGGTCATGCGTTCCTAACGCTATGGCTCACACGCAGACACAGATCGAACGGCTGGCGGTCTTCGGTGCGACCGGCGATCTGGCGGCGCGCATGCTGCTGCCGGCGCTCTATTTCCTCGACGCCGACGGGCTGTTGCCGGCGGCGGTGAAGGTGATCGGCTCGGCGCGCGCGCCGATGGATCGGGACAGCTACGTCGAACGGGTGCGCGCCACTCTCGAAGGTCGACCTGAGGGGATCGATGAGGCGGTCTGGGCGCGCTTTGCCGCCCGGCTCGACTATTGTCCAGCCGACGTGACCAAACCGGAAGGACTGAAGGACCTGGCGGCCCGCCTCGGCGGCGCCTCGACCGTCTATTATCTCGCCCTGTCGCCCAGCCTCTACGGGGCGGCCAGCGCGGCGCTGGCGGCGGCGGGGCTGGCCTGCGACGATTGCCGGATCGTGCTGGAAAAACCCATTGGCCACGACCTCGCCAGCGCCCGGGCGATCAACGCCGAGGTCGCCAAGGCCTTCGACGAGCGCCGGGTGTTCCGCGCCGATCACTACCTGGGCAAGGAGACGGTGCAGAATCTGCTCGCCCTGCGCTTCGCCAACACCCTCTTCGAGCCCCTGTGGAACAACCTGGCCATCGACCATGTTCAGATCACCATCGCCGAAACGGGCGGGGTGGGCGAGCGGTGGGGCTATTACGACGAATACGGCGCCCTGCGCGACATGGTGCAGAACCACATGCTCCAGCTCCTCTGCCTGGTGGCCATGGAGCCGCCCGCCGATTCGGGGGCCGATTCGGTGCGCGACGAGAAGGTCAAGGTGCTGAAATCCCTGCGCCCGTTCACCCGCGCCGCCGCTCATGACGCCAGCGTCCGCGGCCAGTATCGCGGCGGGGTGGTGGATGGAAAATCCGTGCCGGCCTACACCGAGGAAAAAGGCGGCCAGAGCGCCACCGAGACCTTCGTCGCCCTGCGCGCCGACATCGACAACTGGCGCTGGGCCGGCGTTCCCTTCTATCTGCGCACCGGCAAGCGCCTCCCGGAGCGTCGCACCCAGATCGCCATCCAGTTCAAATGCCTGCCGCACTCGATCTTCGGTCCCGGCGCCAAGGACGACCTGATCGCCAACCGGTTGGTCATCGATCTTCAGCCGGACGAGGATATCTCCCTCTTGCTGATGAACCGCCGTCCGGGCATCGCCGAGACGCGCCTGCAGGCCCTGCCCCTCAGCCTGAACCTCGATGACGGCGGACGCCGGCGCATCGCCTATGAGCGGCTGCTGCTCGACGTTCTGGCCGACAACCCGGCCCTCTTCGTGCGCCGCGACGAGGTGGAACTGGCCTGGACATGGATCGATGGCGTCGCCAATAGCTGGGCCGAACTGGCCACGGCGCCCAAACCCTACGCCGCCGGAAGCTGGGGACCGCCGGGCGCCTTCGCCCTTTTGGAGCGCACCGACCGGACATGGCTGGAATGATCAGAATCGAGGCTTTCGCCGACCGTGACGCGGTGGCCGACGCGGCGGCCAAGGCGCTCGTCGTCGCCCTGCGCGACGC
>JALYTR010000296.1 GCA_030854165.1 Pseudomonadota bacterium
GGCCAACAGGCCGCCGAGCGCGGGACCGGTGACGAAGCCCATGCTGAAGGCCGCGCCCAGCAGGCCCATGCGCCCCGGCAGCTCGGCGGGCGGCGTCACATCGGCCAGATAGCCCTGGATGGTGGAGATGTTGCCGCTCATCAGGCCGCCGACCAGGCGAAGGGCGCAGGCGGCCGCGATGTTCGGCGCGAAGGCCAGGGCCGCATAGGCCGCGGCGGTGCCGAAGATGGTCGATCAGCACCGGCCGGCGGCCGATGCGGTCAGAGAGCCGCCCCCAGAACGCCTCGGCGAAAAATTGCCCCGCCGAAAAGGCCGAGAACATCACCCCGATCTGGAAGGCCGAGGCGTGGAAGGCGCGGCCGTAGAAGGGCAGCAGGGGAATAACCACGCCAAAGCCCGCGATGTTCACGAACACCACGCCAAGCAACACCACGAGCGCGCGGCGCGCGCCCTTCTGGTCCCACTGTTCCGGCATGGCGGCGGGATAGAGCCATTTGGCGGTTGGCGGGAGGTATGGAAGCCCCGCATACGCTGATTGACGGGGCGGTGCGGCGCCCGCGCCTCACCGAGGCGCCGATCGCCGGGCCTGTCCGGACGTTTGCAATGCGGAGCGCCGATGCGTATCTTGCCCACGTTATGAGCACCATCTCGCAAAATTACGTCGCCGATCTTGCCGAGCCGGACGGGGCGATGCTCTCGCCGCAACGCATGGCCGCGACGCTTCATATCGGCATGGCCGAGCTGGCCACCATTGTCGGCGCGTCGCGAGCAACTCTGGGCCGGCGTCCGCCGACCAGCGCCGCCGACCGGGCGCTCTCGCCGGTGGCGCGCATTCTCATCATGGCGGCGGAGATGAGCGGCACCCTGGAGCGGGCGGCCCTATGGTTCAAGCATCAGCCGCTCCCCGGCTGGAGCGGCAAGACCGCCCGCGATCTGGTTACCCAGGGCGCCGCCCAGCAGGTTCTCGATTATCTGGAAGCGACGCGGGCGGGTGTCTTCGCCTAGGCGCTCCCGGATCGAGCCGGCCGACCATGACTTGTGGCGGGTGTACGTCCCCGCCTGGAGTTGGCGATCGCTCTCTGGCAAGGGCGCTTCGCGATTTGGCGGGCGTTGGAATCCGGTTGGCCTGCCGACCCTCTATGCCGCGCTCGAACTGACCACCGCTTGGTCGGAATACAATCAGGGCCTGACCCAGCATCCAGGTCTGGTCGTGCGCCTGCGCCTGACCGGCGCCGGGCTAGCGGACACGCAGGCCCCGGCGCTGCGGGACAGGTTCGCCATTCCGGCCGACCTCGGCGGCGACGACTGGCGGGCGGCGGCGTGGCGCGACGGGATCGCGCCGACCCAGGCCGCGGCGCTACGGCTTCGCTCGGCCCGCTTCGACGGCGTCCGCTTCCCCTCGGCCATGAGCCCAGGAGGCCATTGCGTGGCGCTCTGGCGCTGGAATACGCGCGGGGCGCCCAAGCTGGTCGCGGAAGATCCGGAAGGCCGATTGCCTGCGGCGCCCACTGGTGAGGTTCTACTGTGCAAGCCGTTTGCTTAACAAATGTTACCCACTTCAATTGGACTAAGTAACCTATGTTGGCGAGTCAGCCGCGATTGCGAGGGAACCAAAGAGTTTTGGCGAACGTATACCGGATGGAAGTGCGTGGATTTTTCGATCGGCGCGATGGTGCGCCCCGGTTTAAGGAGCTGAGGCGCGACTACCCCGGGGCGCGCGGGAACAGGGGGTGAAACAGGAGAGAACTGAATGAACGAAGCATTGGTGATGCAAGCCTTCGACCGTCGGGTGGCCCGGCGAGAGGGCAGACGTGATTTCTTCCGCACCGCCGGCGTCTTCGCCGCGGGCGCGGTGGGCAGCGTGGCTTTGAACGCCGGGGACGGCAATTTTTTCTCCAAGGCTCAGGCCACCGCCACCCTGACCGACGAAGATATCCTCAACTTCGCGCTCAATCTCGAATATCTTGAGGCCCAGTTCTATTCCTACGCCTACACAGGCGAAGGCCTGCCAGCGAACCTCCTTACCGGCACCGGCAACCCGGGGGGTGTAAGGGCCGGGAACAAGGTGCCGTTCAGCGATCCCATCGTTGCGGGCTACGCCAGGGAAATCTACCACGACGAACTGGATCACGTCATCTTCCTGCGCTCCGCCCTCGGTTCGGCGGCGGTCGCCCAGCCGAACATCGACATAGACGGCCACAACCCCAACGGGGCCTTTTCGACGGCCGCCCGCGCCGCCGGCCTGGTCGGCCCCGGGGTCGCCTTCAACCCCTACCTCAACGACATCAACTTCCTGCTGGGCGCGTTCATCTTCGAGGATGTGGGGGTGACCGCCTATCACGGGGCGGCGCCGCTGCTCACCAGCAAGGTCTATCTGTCGGCGGCCGCCGGAATTCTGGCCGCCGAAGCCTACCACGCCTCGCTTGTCCGCGCGACGCTGTACGCCAAGGGGCAGATCATGCCGATCGCCATTTCATCGGCCGACGCCATTTCCAACGCGCGCGACGCCCTGGACGGCCCGACCGACGACGATCAAGGCCTCCTCCTGCAAGGCGTGTCGAATATCGTGCCGCTGGATAAGAACGGCATCGCGTTCGCCCGCACCACCGGCCAAGTGCTCAACATTGTCTACCTCAACCCCGGAACCGTGATGAAGGGCGGATTCTTCCCCGTCGGCGTGAACGGGGTGCTGAACACCAGCGGCCACTAAGTTGAAGCCGCCCGCGGGTCTCCTCTGGGACGCGCGGGCGGTTTGTTTCCGGTCAAACGGACCTGCCGGCGACAGCGTCATCGGCAGGTCCGCGCCATTGCCTACCGGGGCGCCAGGATCATGATCATCTGGCGGCCTTCCATGCGCGGCTCGTATTCGACCTTGGCCACCGGATCGAAGTCGGTCCGGACCTGATCGAGGAGCTTCATGCCCAGTTCCGGGTGGCGCATCTCGCCGCCGCGAAAGCGCAGAGTGACCTTGACCTTGTCGCCCTCCTCGAAGAAGCGATGCATGGCCCGCGCCTTGACCTCATAGTCGTGGACGTCGATGTTGGGCCGAAGCTTGATCTCCTTGACCTCGACCAGTTTCTGGCGCTTGCGCGCCTCGTTCTTCTTCTTCTGTTCCTGGAACTTGAACTTGCCGAAATCGAGAATCTTGCACACCGGCGGATCGGCGGTGGGAGAGACCTCGACCAGATCCAGTCCCGCCTCCACCGCCGCTTCCAGCGCGGCCGAAGTGGGCATGATCCCTTGTTTTTCTCCGTTCTGATCGATCAGCAGAACGCGGGGGACGCGGATCTCGTCATTGATGCGCGGACCGTCCTTGGACGGGGGCGCGGGCATGGGACGGCGAATAGGCTGTGCTCCTTAAGACTGTTGCAATGTTGGGCTTATCAAGGCGAACTGAACCAACCCATAGCAGTATATGACCAAGGCGCCTCGCGCTATCAAGCCTGGGCGTCGGATGGACGCCCGGCCAGGGACAGGGCGGCGGCCAGCACGCTCTCCACCGGCACGTCGGCGAGGTTGGGGGCCTGGAAGACGGTGACGTGGCCGCGCGGCCCGCACAGGGCCGGATCGGAGGCCGAGGAGAAGAGGGCGATGGTCGGCGCGCCCGACGCGGCGATCAGGTGCACCGGGCCGGTGTCATTGCCCACCGCCAGGGCGGCCCTCGCGCCCTGGACGGCGATCTGGGCGAAGTCGGTGCGGCCGTTGA